>NVWB01000153.1 GCA_002733575.1 Blastopirellula sp.
GCAGTTCGCAATCGATGGCTGCCGAAGTGGCTCGCAATTCAGGGGCCCGTAATCCATTGGCTCCACGTCCTTCGCATTTTCCTGGCAAGGCCAAGCGAGTCATTCACCTGTTTATGGCCGGAGCTCCGAGCCAGTTAGAGCTGTTTGATTACAAGCCGAAGCTTTCTCAGTACGAAGGCAAGCCACTGCCGAAGTCAATCATTGGCGATCAACGCTATGCGTTTATTCGCCCCGATGCCGCCGTTTTAGGCCCACAGTTTAAGTTCAGTAAACAGGGTGAAAGTGGGGCCGAGATATCGGAGAAGTTACCCCACTTGAGCAAGGTGATTGATGATGTCTGCCTGATCCGTTCGGTGCATACCGACAAGTTCAATCATGCCCCGGCTCAAATTTTCTTTAACACCGGATTTGGCCAGCCTGGCCGGCCATCGATCGGAAGTTGGGCCTTATATGGGCTCGGGTCCGAAACGCAAAACTTACCTTCGTTTGTGGTAATGAGCGAAGGGGGCTTAAGTGGCGGAACTTCGTTATGGTCGAGCGGGTTTCTGCCGACTGTCTACACCGGAACACCATTTCGTAGTAAGGGCGATCCGATCTTGAACGTCTCGAACCCGGCTGGCATCGATGATGATTTACAAGCCGAAACTTTCGACTTGGTCAAAAGTATGAATCAACAGCGATTACAGCAAGTGGGCGACCCAGAAATTGCCACGCGAATTGCCTCGTATGAAATGGCAGCACGTTTGCAGACTTCCGCGCCAGAGTTGATGGATCTCAAGAGTGAATCGAAAGAGACGCTAGAGATGTATGGCTGCGAACCAGACAAACCTTCGTTTGCCAGGTCTTGTTTGCTGGCACGCCGCATGATTGAACGTGATGTGCGGTTCGTGAATATCTATCTTTCTGGCTGGGACGCCCACAGTGATGTCTCAGGCAACATCACCAAGAATTGCAAAAAGACCGATCAAGCATCAGCCGCATTGGTGCAAGACTTGAAGCAACGCGGATTGTTAGACGACACGCTGGTAATCTGGGGCGGCGAATTTGGGCGAACCCCGATGGTGGAAACCAATCCAGCGTTGGGTCGATCTCTTGGCCGTGATCATCACCCACAGGCGTTTAGCATGTGGATGGCCGGTGGCGGAATTAAACCAGGGATTCAAATCGGCAAGACCGATGAATTCGGGTTCCACATTACCGAAGACCCAATTCACGTCCACGATATTCAAGCCACGATTATGCATTGCCTGGGTTTAAATCACGAGCGACTAACTTATCATCATGCCGGCCGAGACTTTCGCCTAACCGATGTGTTTGGCAAAGTGGTTGATAAAATCTTGGTGTAATGAGTGTTTAGCGGGTCTCTATTGAAGCTCTGATGGGCTTCGGGCACACCTAAGACACAGAATTTTCCGCATGCAAAACTGCAATGCGTGTCTTAGCGGGGCAGAGTATTAGGGATCGGGCTGCCGAAGCTTTGCAGGTTGTTCACATCAATGTATTTGGCATTGTTCACCTGCAAACGTCCATGTTTAGGCCAATACATAATCGTCCCGGCTTCGGCATTTTGACGCGATCCACCCAGTTGTTGTTGATGAGTCAATCGGGCACTATTGCGACCATTGCCTGTCAGCGTAAGCAATCCTTTGGTGGTGGAGTAAGATATTCGGTCGGCCCAGGCATTAAATAAACGGCCATTCACTTGGGCGTTACCCTCCGCGTAAAGTTCAATCGGGCGAGCTTTGCCTTTCAAAGCTTCCATTTGCACCACGGTCAATTTCTGTGTACTAAGTTCGATATCATCTGGCCCGAGTCCGTATACCGAGTTCGGATCGATGACATCATTCCAATCAGCGACCGGGCCATACACGGCCTGGTTGACATCGTGGAAGGAGATTTCTCGCTTGAAAATATCGCCGGTAATCTCGCGATTAAAATTTACCTGTAAGAAGCCCAACTGTTGAGACACTGGCGTAGCGTTGTTGACATTCGCAGAAGTGCCACCAGATTGAGCGGCTACCAAGTTTTGAAATCCGAAGCGTGTGGTACGAAAATAGCCGGGCCCATGTGCCAGAATAGCCCCGGTGATTTGATTGATGCTCAGTGTTTTGGCTTCGATGTATTCCTGCGATTGCCACTTGCCATTTTCAACAGTGTGGCCAAACATGGTGACGCCATCAAAACATTCGATGCGTTTCGTCTTGGGTTTAAAATTGCCTTCCAAGTCACGAAAATCGACCGGTCCATCTAAAGTTACCACCATGCGACTAGTGTTCAGTCGATGATGTCGGCCACGGATTTCTACGCCATTCTCGAACGTGAGACGATCTTTGTTGAATTCCATGCGTCCTTGCCAGACGATAGTAAACAGTTGCGGCACGGCCAGCTTGCGTCCTTCAAAATCACGATCCATGGGCAGAACGACTTGGCCAGGGCCATCGGTCCAAACACGGCTTTCTGATTGATCAAAGATCAGATGCTTGGAATAAAGCTGGATGCCTTGTCCGGCAACGACGCCAGGATCGCCAACCACATGAATTTGTGCCTGATCGGTATTCGCCTTGGAGACTTGCACCACATTGCCGCGAACCGAAAATGGTTGTTTGTCTTTCTGAAGTAGGTTCTTTTCCTCGACATGCACATTGCCTGAGACCGTGGCATTCTCTAACTGCATCTCTTTGCCGACTTGCTTCACAACCAATTGCACTTGTTCACCTACGAGATGAAATTTTGATTTGATCGGCTCTGGCTCTTTTTTATCAACAGGCGGAGTTCTCACAATTCTGTTATCTTGACCCAAAGGATTGAGTGGCTGACCCGGGTTGTGAACAATCGTTTGTGCAGTAACCCTATTCTCTGTTTCCGCCGAAATAGGTGCATATTGAAACCATGCTTTAAGTTCCGGCGTCACGCCTGAGAGTCGGGGCGAGTCAATCGAGACATTTCCTTTTGCATGCAGACGGTCAGGAATCAAACGATATTTTTTGGTTTTGGCATCCGCAACAGAACGCATCCAAAGTGTTAAATGATCCGATAGAACATGGCCTTGGCCGGGCATGTTGATAGAAATATCACCTTCCATCGTCAGAATATGTTCTAGCTTCACCAGATTAACCCGTAGCTCTTTGCTCCAACTGACCGCAACACGTGATGTATCTTCTGGGCGGATCGATCCAGTGAACGAACCTGGTCCAGCGGCCCAGATTTGACCTAACTGCTTAGGGTCTTCAGCAAATTCATATTGTAGTGCCGGAGAACGTATCTCTTGATCCCCTTTTTTTAGAATCGCCAGAGGCTTTCCGGTGATTTCAACGCGGCGTAAGTTCACATCATAGACGAGCTGTGTGCCTTGGGCGGTACTGTCGACACTTGGTGCAATCAATCGAACGGGATTGCCGATGGCAATCACTTTTGCAATTTTCATCTTGCCCGTTGTAGGATCGGCTTTGTCTTTTTCCGGCTCGGAATCGTTTTTCTCGTCGCTAGTCACGCCTGTTTCTTTAGCAAAATGAACTTCCAGCACATTGGCCAGTAAGCGATCAGGATTCGCATTGGTGACAAGCCGGCGAACCACGACCTGGTCTTTGAACATGGCAACCTGTTTTTCGGCATCAAAAACAAAAGGGCCCTTACAAGTCACTTCGACAGGTGCATCGGTGTTCAGTTTACCAAGTGGACCAGAGTCGTTTCTCTTTAGTTCAATACTTTTGTGATCAACCGGTTCTTGATCATTGTCTCCAAAAAGGCCTTTGCCTTGGGCCGCTAATTGAACTCGATCAACGTGCATTAAGTAAAGCGATTTGAGCCCTTGGACATTTAATCCATTATTTTTGTCGCCAACTTTATTTTGTGCTAATTCGGCAATCAAATGACGCCCACTGCCAGAGTTCATACCCATTTTGAACTGAACTGGGTTCGTCGTTTCGATACGCCCAGGCGTCATCTGAACATCGCGCGTCACAATCATCAATGCATCAGATGCGTTGGGATTGGCCATGTTTCGGTGAATGCGAACATCCCCCAATAACTGGCCGCCTTGCATTTGCCCCAGTTTGCCGAACGCCAAGTCGAGTTCATCAAATTTAAGTAACGCTTTTTCAGCCTCCAAAATCAGCGGCGGCTTTTTAAGGCGTTCTGATTCATCTTCACTGGAAAAGATAATAATGGTCACCGGTTCTAGCTCTAACAGATTACCAGGCAGTTCCTTAAAGTCCTTCATCAACAAGGTCATACGACCACTTTGCAGCACCTTGGTCCGTTCAAGTTGCCAGGAGCCTGGTGGGAAGAAGTTCTTCAGAAACTCGCGTTGCTCTTGTGCGTAGTCTGGTCCTTGATTTGTCCCTCCAGTTCCACCTGGGATCTTAGAAATCTGTGGTACAATCCACGGAACGGCAATCAGCGCGTAGACGAAGTAGGCGGCAACGACTGCCGCAAAGCTCTTCGCGATTCGAGCAAAATTGGTCCACATGCTATTAAAGACTGTTGGGGAACGGGTGAATAAGGATCGTAAATATAATGCGAAGAGGATGAACTGAATTAGTAATGCTGAATCAATTCTTCCCAGCGTTGTTGTGCTTTTAATATGGTTTCAATCAGTTCTCGAACAGCTCCTTGGCCACCACAGGCGGCTGTTTGGTGATTGGCACCGGCTTTCACCTCATCGGCGGCATCCGCCACGGCAACCCCTAAACCGGCCCAACGAATTACGGGCAAGTCTGGCAGGTCGTCTCCGATATAGGCCACTTGATCAGGCGTTAGTTTCAGTTGTTCGACCAACTCTTCCGCAGTTTTTAGTTTGTGCTGAATTCCTTGCCGAACGATATCGATGGAAAGTTCGGTGGCCCTAAGTCGCACGCTTTGTGAACTACGACCGGTGATGATTCCAAAATCTAAGTCCGCTTTCTTCCAAAGCATGATGCCCAGACCATCGCGGATGTTGAACTGTTTGGTTTCAATTCCTTGATTATCGAGAATCACCTGCCCACTGGTCATCACTCCATCGACATCACAGAGCAATAAGCGAATCGGTTGACAAAGTTCTACTAGTTTCATCTACGACGATTCCTTTGATTGGTTCGGAAATGGAACCGTCCAGCGTGAATTATCTTTCTCTTCTATCAGCGATGCCGGTTTTATGGACTTTGATTCATTTGCGGATGAAGCGAAATTATTCGGCAATTGTGAAACAATATCGGTAATGTCGATCATGCCAACTGGCGTGCCTTGTTGATCGACAACCGGGAGTTCACTTAGTTTTTCATTCGCAAGTTTTTCGATCACTGAGTGTAGTTGGGTACCTACTTCAATCCGGCGAGGGTCTTGAGTCATCACCTGATGAATGGGTTGTTCAAAGGCCGAGTTCTCACCTTGTTCAAATAAACGTGCCAGATCACTGTCGGTGAAGATCCCAACCAACTGACCCAACTCGTTGCAGAGCATGATGGCCCCGCTTCGTCTACCGGGTAAATGCGCTTGGGAAAATACTTCACGCACCGTGAGCTGATGTTGGGCCACCCGGCATTCGGAAAGTGGCCGCATCAATTGTTCAACCGGGGCCAACTTTTTTCCAAGGTTACCACCAGGATGAAACCGGGCGAAATCAGCAGGTTGAAAATTGCGATGTTCGCTACACGTCAGAGCCAAGGCGTCTCCCAGGGCCATCATCGCAGCAGTACTGGCACTGGGGGCTAATTGGTTATTGCAGGCTTCAGTGATGTTGCCTAACTCTAAAACGACTGCGGATGCTTTGCCCAAGCTGCTCGTTCGTGTTGCGGTGACAGAGATAATAGGCGTGCCAAACTCTTGAATTGATGGCAAAATGTTGATGATCTCGGCTGTCTCGCCACTTTGAGAGAAAGCCAGCACAAGATCATTCTTGCCAATACGGCCTAAGTCTCCATGCACTGCTTCTGCTGGATGAAGAAAATGGCTTGGCGTACCAGTGGAAGCAAATGTGGCGGTGATTTTTTTTCCGATCAAGCCAGCTTTGCCCATGCCGGTAACAATCACACTGCCACGGCATTCTAAAATAGCAGAAATTGCAGCACCAAACGATTCATTAAGCCGTAGCTCAAGTTGGGTCAGCGCTTTGGCTTCCTGACGGATGATTCGACGACCAGTACGCACCCACGATTCACGTGCATCGGTGGCTGAACAATCGATATTTGTTGGCAGTGCTGAGTGATTCATGACAATTCGTCTTCCTTGACGGTGGGCCATGGGCTAGGTGGAACCGGGTGATTGTACGAAGAATGTCAAAATAGATCAACGGAAATTTATCGGGGTGATTGTGACCATCCTACGACTGCTAGCATTACTTAATTTCTCATCGGGAATGCCCGTGGAATTCGAGTGCTAGCAACCGACTTCACTTCTCTCTGCACATTAGAATGTTTTAAAAGATCGTGTTCCGAGTATTTGCGAATTTACTGCAAATACTCACTGCCTCTGCCGGGACTTAAACATTCAAACTCAATCTGAAAAGTACAATCCTGAGAAGAAGAGTACGATCTGGAATCCATGGCCGAATTTTGAGTTGATAATTCGTTAAAACTTGGCAGATCGACCTTCTCGTTGTGCTCAAATTTGGTGAAACCAACCCAAATCACCATTTTGGCACGAATGATTCATTTTGCCCTCCAACTAAGGTACACTAGTTAGTTCTTCATTGATCCTCCCCTTTTGAAAGGCCCTCCTGTCATGCTGATTTCCAACTACTTCTCTTCGTGTTATCACCGCCCTGCCCTGCTGCTGTTTGCTGCCTTGAGTTTTGTTCCCTGTTCCCAGGTGCTAGCAGATGACAATCTCCAAACGGCGAAAGGCATTGTCTTTCACGATCAAAACAACAACCAAAAACATGATGCGAACGAACCGCTGCTGAAAGATGTCAAAGTCTCGAACGGTCGCGACATCGTAAAGACCAATCAAAACGGTCAATACGAACTGGAAGTCGACAACGACGACATCCTATTTGTGATTAAGCCCCAAGGTTGGCGAACCGTATTAAGTAAAAATCATTTGCCGCGGTTCTATTACATTCACAAACCTGACGGTTCGCCTGAACTGAAATACGCTGGCGTCAAACCAACTGGCCCTCTGCCGAAGTCGGTTGACTTTGCCCTGTATCCACAAGAAGAGCCGAAGCAATTTAAGGCCATCATGTTTGGTGATCCTCAGCCACGCAATCAAGAAGAAATCGATTACATTGCCCACGATGTGGTCGAAGAGTTGATTGGAACTGATGCTTCGTTTGGCGTTACGCTGGGCGATATCATGTTCGATAACTTGGATTTATTTTCGTCCAACAATCAAATGATCGCTTTGATTGGCATTCCTTGGTACAACGTCATCGGCAACCACGATATCAATTACGACGCCAAAAGCGATGCACACAGTGACGAGACTTTTGAACGCATCTATGGCCCTGCCTATTATTCGTTTGACTATGGAAGTGCTCACTTCGTGGTGTTGGACGATGTCGAGTGGACTGTGCCTGAAAAAGGAAAATCAAGATATGTTGGCGGCTTCGGCAAAGATCAAATGCAATTCATTCGCAATGACTTGGCCATGATTCCTAAAGATCAAATGGTGGTGTTGATGATGCACATTCCATTGACTGGCGTGCATGATCGAACCGAACTTTATCGCTTGATTGAAAAACGCCCTTCTTGTATTTCGATCTCTGGCCACACGCATACGCACGAACATCGGTTCATCAAAAAAGAAGATGGCTGGCTCGGTGCTGAACCGCATCATCACATTGTCAATGTGACCGTCAGCGGAAGCTGGTGGGGTGGTTTGAAAGACGAACGCGGAATTCCACACGCCACCATGTCTGATGGTGGACCAAACGGATACTCGATTCTGTCGTTTGACGGAGCCAAGTACAAGCTCGACTACAAAGTGGCCGGACGCGACAAAGATTACCAAATGCGAATCCACGCACCAGAACTTGTTGCCACCGCTGATTTGAAAAAAACCTTTGTCCATGTCAATGTGTTCAATGGTTCAGAACGCTCGAAAGTCGAAATGCAGTTCGGTAAAGATGCCGCATGGACAGCGATGCAGAAAGCGTATGAAAAGGACCCTTCATTGCAAGCAATGGTAGATCGAGAAGCGGCCCTGAAAGATAAAACCTCAAAAAAACTCTCCGGCCCTCGCGCTTCATCGCATGTCTGGAAGTCGTCACTGCCAGCCGATGCAAAACCCGGCACCTACCTCATCCACATCCGCACAACCGACATGCACGGCACCGTGCATAACGGAAGACGTGTGATACGCGTTGAATAGGAACCCAAAGATCTGGGTGCCCCAGGTTGCTCGCAACCTGGGTCGACTCAGTCGACAAGAGGTCAAGACGTTTTGTGTGCAATGCGTAGGTCAGTGCTATGCCTGACGGAGATTGAGAACCGAGATTGCTTCAATTATGATTATTACGCGAACATTTGCGGTGTTTCAATTGTCTGTGGAAGATTGAACCGGGTTAGTAGCTTTCAATAGAATTAGTGATCATTCAAAGTGTCATGCATACTCACCATAAGAACTCAAGTCGGTACGGTTTTACCGAACGCTAGAGTGATGTTGTTACGAAATGAAATTCTAACTTTCTGTGGGTCCTCAAGCCTATACGCCAGGACTGATACTCCCGACGAGGCGTATTCTAAAGCACTGACCCTCTCAGAGATGATCGAGGAGGGAGATGTAACGGAATTAGAGTTCTCTCAATATTGTGATTCCATCAAAGTGCCCGTGCGTCAGGACAACGAGGATCTAAATCATCTTGCTGCTCAGGCTTTTTTAGACTCCCACTTAGGCCAAGCAGTTCTAACCCTAGTATTACCATCCAACAATACCGCTTCTGAAGTCTACCAAGATCTGGTCAGATTTTCTCTAAAACACAAATTACGATTACAGTCCTTATCCCCAAGTTTTAGAGGTGATATTGATCTAAAAAATTCAGGAGAGTTGCCTCCTGGATGGAACGAATGGGTTGGTCCTCGCAAAATTAGCCGGTCAGCTATCGAGCATGCTTATGACAATGATCAGGCAGCCACGGTCGTTCACCTTGCCCCACTCTGGCTTGAAGACCATCCAAACGATTTCGCCGTTATATGTTGGTACGCTGATATGCTTTATCAGATGACTCGTTATGATGAATCAATCGATTTGATAACGAATACAATCCAACAGACTGACGACAATGCCCGCCACTATCACCTACACATGAAAATGGGAGACCTCGAACGATATCGTGGAGACTATTCAGAATCAGAGCGGTGGTACAAAAAAGCTGTTGATTTAGATTCCGATGATGCATCAGCTTTTGTTTTTTTGGGCGCAGTACAAGCAAGACAAAGAAAACTAAAAGAAGCAGAGCAAACTCATCGAAATGGGACACGATGCAAAAATGGAGTAATATCCGAAGCGTATCATAACCTGGGTCTTGTATTACGGGGCCAAGGTCGCTTACGAGAATCTGCTATAAACTTTAAGGAAGCCCTCAAAATCAATCCTGATTACGAAAATGCGTTTGAGGCTTTGAGAGATATTGAAAGAACACTTGATTTCATTGCGCAGAAAGATGAATAAGGATATTCTTAGATTGAGAACCGATCCCGCTTCATCGTCAGGCACAGCACTGACCTACTTCATTGGTCCGCAATAGCGGACCCTACTTTAAAAACAGCGGTTTTAAGTGTCGCTCGTATAAATTCTCAGTCACATTTTTGGATACCACTGGCTCATATTTTTCAAGCATCTCAAGATAACGTTCACCCAGTTGGGCGGCGATTTTGTAGCCGACGTGGATTAGTTGTCGCAGGTTGGCGTTGTAGCCAGGGTTGGTTTGATCGTGGCGCAGGGCCGAGACGAATTGTTGGGAGCTCCAACCGTTCACTTCTTCGGCGGTTGGAAGTTGGGCCGGGTCGATATCGATAACCGTGGCATACGGGGCACATAGGGCCTCTTTGTTGGCCAGTGCCGCGGCGTAGATTTCTTTGGCTATGTCGAGCCCATCGCCGTCGGCTTCGGCCAGCCCGATGACTTCTTCTAACCAGTTGGTCCCCGCGGTTTTGATATGCAGCCCGGCGTCGAACTTCTGAATACAACGGCGAATCGGCCCATAGATGGAGAACTTATCGCTGCCCGAATGAACACTCAACTTCAATGTCTCAGGCAAACCGAACTTTTGAATCGAATAGGCAATCACGGCCAAGTCGTCTGAGAACTCTTGTTCAAACTGGGCCACATCCCCCACGTAATCGACCCCTTTGTTGAATCGTCCGGTGAACTTGGGTGCAATGGTTTGAATCGGAATTTTTTGATCGGCAATTGCGGCCAAAATCACCAATAACTCTGGCGGTGTCTGTGGGTTATCGGTTTCGTCCATCGAAACTTCAGTGATAAAGTTATCAGCCCCTTTGGCCAGTTCAATGTGCCGATAGATCTCGCCTGCTTCCTGAACTGCCAACAGATACTTGGCAGCAATGGCCTCTACTTCTTCGCGTGAAACTTCAAACGGCGCAGCAATGCCGGGGATGTTGACCGTGCCGACCAGTTGAGGAAACCGGTCGACAAACGCTTTCACTTCGGCTGCTGCGGCCGGTTTGCCAATGGAGTCGGCCACGTCGAGTGTGTAAAAGTCAGACGAGGCAATGAATCCATCGACCGTGCTCAAGTTAATGTGATCGGCATCAACATGATGCGGTTGTGTCCAACCGAGTTCGGCCACCGCAGCATCGGCAGCCGCGCGAACCGCATCGGGCTTCGATCCAACGGTCATATGTTCACGATGCGACTTATTCCAAACCGGCACCACATCGGCTCCTTCCGCCGCCGCTTGCATGCAAGCCCGCAACTGAGCCTTGGCCTGATGAGCAAAACGATCTCCAACGCCGAACGTGTATTTTGAAATTTTTAGCATGGGGTATTTCTTGGAAATGAGTCTGATGAAGTGGGGATCTGGGATTATGGAAAAAACGAACGACTTGCCTGTCGTTTGGCCCTTTGCTGAGGTCAATTCCGAGTTAAAATCTGGGCTAGCACGCTACATTCTCTTTTCAGACACGAATTGAGTCAATTACCGGGCAAGAAATCATACCGAACTTGGCAATAACGAGAAGACTTTTCGCAAAAACCACGTTTTTGTGTCAGAATACGGTCCCCTGTGTGTTTAAACCTGTAGGAGAAGCTGTGTGACTGAATTCCCTGAAACGCGAAATAGCCTGCTAGTGCAGGTCAAAGACCCGCTCAACCGCGAGGCCTGGGAGCAGTTTGCACAAATATATCGCCCGGTTATCTACCGTTTGGCTCGCCAGCGGGGCATGCAAGATGCCGATGCTCAAGATTTATCGCAGCAAGTTTTGATGTCAGTCGCCGCTGCGATTACTCGTTGGGAGACCTCGGACGAAACGACCCGCTTTCGTCACTGGTTACGGCGCGTGGTGAAAAACGCCATCCTCAACGCCCTGTCTCGCAAACCGCAAGACTTGGCCGTAGGTGGTTCTTCGGTTCGTGAACTGTTAGAGGAATACCCCGATGCCGACCCTGAAACCGAACAACAAATCGAACTTGAGTATCGCCGAGAAATTTACCTACGAGCGGCTGAGATCGTACAAACCGATGTTGCCGCGGACACTTGGAAGGCATTCGAGATGACCGTCATTCAAGCATTACCTATTCAAGAAGTTGCTACCCAATTGAACAAATCGATTGGCACCATCTACGCATCGCGCAGTCGAATCATGCGACGCCTGCGTGATGAAGCAGAGCGATTGGAGAACACCGAATCATGAACTCCCCCATACAAACTTGTGATCGAGATCGAATCGAATCCTTCCTCAACGGTCAGTTGAGCGATGTCGATGCGCAGGATCTCTCGACCCATTTAAACACCTGTACAGTTTGTCAGCAGCATCTCGAAGAGCAGGCCGCTGATCCTTCCTCTTGGAACGAAGCAAAATCGTTCTTGGGGCACCATGAGTTCGATTCCGACTTCGCCCATTCAGAAACCAGCGCAGAAGATGGGAAACAGCTCCCCTTACAAATTCAAACCGTATTGGATTCGTTAGCACCCACCGATGATCCACTGATGCTCGGTCGTATTGGCGGCTATGAAGTTTCTGGCGTAGTCGGCGTCGGCGGCATGGGCGTCGTGCTCAAAGCGATTGACACCGCACTGGATCGAACCGTGGCGATCAAAGTCATGGCCCCTCACTTGGCCACCAGCGGGGCGGCAAAAAAACGCTTTGCCCGCGAAGCCAAAGCGGCGGCTGCGGTATTGCATTTAAACGTGATTGCCATTCACTCTGTTTCTAACGATGCGTCACTCCCTTATTTGGTGATGCCGTATGTCAAAGGCCACTCACTTCAAAAACGGCTTGATATCGAAGGCCCGCTCTCGCTCAAAGAGACACTACGGATCGGTGCCCAAATTTCTGCCGGACTGGCTGCCGCGCATGCGCAAGGACTCGTACATCGAGACATTAAGCCGGCCAATATATTGTTGGAAGATGGAGTCGAACGAGTCACGATTACCGACTTCGGCTTGGCCCGCGCGGTGGACGATGCCACGATGACCCGCAGCGGAGTCATCGCCGGCACGCCCCAGTATATGTCGCCAGAACAAGCACGGGGCGAAGTGATCGACCAGCGGAGCGACTTGTTCAGCTTGGGTAGTGTTCTGTATGCCATTTGCACTGGTCGCCCACCGTTCAGGGCCGAAACCACCTTTGGCGTGATGCGACGAATCACCGATCAAGAGCCAACGCCGATTCAAGAAATCAACCCCGATATTCCACAATGGCTTTGCACGATCATCTCAAAACTGATGGCGAAACAGGCCGAAGACCGTTACGCTTCGGCCAGCGAAGTCACGGAATTACTCGAAGAATGTCTGGCCCATGTGCAACAACCGACGGTCAGTCCTCTGCCTGAATCATTAACGCCTGAACCTAAGTGGCAACTATTTTCCACTCTCTCACGTCAATCTCTTGGAGTCCTAACTATGACCGCAGTTTTTGGAATCGCAATCGTAGCAGCCGTGATGGGTATGTTGCCGGAAGGGCCAGATATTTCAGGTCAATGGAACGGCCCAGGCTGGGGCGATGTGGTACTCACAAAAATTCAAAACGGAAAATACGAAGGCACCTACACCGATACCCACGAAGAAAAACCTGGCACGTTTGATGTCAAATGGTCGGCGATGGAAGGCCAGTACTACGGAACCTGGCGAGAAGGAGCGGCCCGGTTCGGTAAACTTTCATTACGTTTGAAAGACAACGAACTAACAGGCGGCTGGACTACGAATAAGAAATCAGAAATCAAATCCGACTCCCCAAGACTGGCCGGTTTGAGTTGGGAACGCGGGAAGATAGTTGAGCCAGTAGCGAAAGTTCCGGTGGACAAGGCCAATAGCCTGATTGGCGAGTGGAGAGTTAGAGGATTTCGCGGCGGCTTTGGAGGTTCCAATCGAGCTATGGAAGTTTCTGTCGTTGAAATTGGTCAGGATGACATATTGATGATAACTACATTAGAGGGTCAGCCATTTGCCGCGAATCGATACAAGTACACGCTCAAGCCAGATGGAGAAATGACTTTGCAACAGGTTCAAGAGGGGCAAACGAATGTCGCCTTAGGGAAATATACATTCAACCAGGGTGTTTTGCACATGGCAATAAAAGAAAAAAAGGATGAAGGAACAAAGCACCCAGTCGATGCCATGGGTAAGGTGCCAGAACTAGATACTACATACATGACTTTCGTACGGGATGACTCGTTATATGTTAAGGCTCTACTGGCAGAAATGAAATCCGAGGCCAGCTTGAGTAGAGCACATGGGAAAATAGTTGGGCCCTTGAAAGAAGTTCCGCTTGACAAGGGTAATAGCCTGATTGGCGAGTGGAAAATTACAAGTACGTCTTATAATCATTTTCTACCTGATGAACCAAGCATTTTATCGCCGAGAAAATTACCGACGACTCAAAAAGATACCCCTGAATCGCAGTTTGATCCACGTATTAAAATTGACAAAGAGACGATCTTATTTTACCAGGGAAAACAATTCAGCTATACCCTCAAGGAAAATAACAAAATAGTCTTGCATGAAAAGTCAGACCCTCTAAATCCTAAAACGTATCTTGGAGTCTATAGGTTCAACGGAAAAGAACTGTTTATGACCTGGAATACAAAATCAGGGTCGACCAAGTATCCTGATCATTCAACTGAACATATCGAGTACTTTATTCTAGAACGGGTTACCCCAGAGAATCATGTAGCAAATTTGCCAATTGCGAATGGGCAAGCTGCCCCCTTGGAAGAAGTTCCGCTTGACAAGGCCAATAGCCTGGTTGGCGCGTGGAGAATTACAAGCATGTCTTATGCTGATGTTCAGTATATTCAACCAAGCATCTCACCGCCGAAAGCATTAGATCCAACTCAAAAACAGATCGTTGAATTGAAGTACGACCCACGTGTTGAAATTGGCAAGGAGACGATCTTATTCCACCAGGGACAAAAATTCAGCTATGCCCTCAAGGCAGATAACAAAATGGTTTTGCATGATACTTCAGACCCTGTAAATCCTAAAACGTATTTTGGATTATATCAGCTCAACGGAGATGAACTGAGGATGACCTGGAATACAAAATCAGGATCGACCAAGTATCCTAAGTCGGTCACCGAGACGGACACGGAAGATAAGGATTTAAAGGAACACATCCAGTACTTTGTGTTAGAACGTGTCAAACTAGCGGATCAACAAACAAAAGCAGTAGAAATCCTTCCCCCGAGCAATCTTGTCGGCGAGTGGAGAATCGTGGATATGACGATGGCAAATAACCAATACTTACGTTCAAAGCAAAAGTTTAATGCGAGCAAAATTAGGGCAACACACACTCAGGTTGCTTTAGATTATGATCCCAAAGTTGTGATTACTGATGAGACCCTCTGGTTTCGTATGAATCACAAGGATGACGATTCAGGAGTTACCTATCGATACTCTCTCAAGCCTGATGGAAACATAACCTTGGAAGAGCAATTCTATAATGACATGATTGGTTTAAATATTCCCACGGATCAAATTCATTATTCAAAAATTAAAGTCCAAGGTGATCGGTTATGGTTCGCGTGGAATTTCAGCGGTTCCACCCAATATCCCGATGATGTCATCGACCGCAGCACTTCGAAAGAAGACGCTGTAAAAGGTGTGCAATTCTATGTTTTAGAACGAGTCAAACCAGCGGATCAATTCGACCCATCGAGCTTCTTCAGCCCGAGCTTCGCCAGGCGTGCCTTCGGGCAACCGGTGATACCAATTCAAGGCGACCCACCGAGCAGTATGATCGGCGAGTGGGAGATTAAGTATATATCAGCACTCGGTGCTCGTGTTGAAAACATTCGGCCAGGATTAGTCGCTGTAACTGAATTAAACCCACCAAGCAAGAAGCAAGTGGAGATGGATTTCCCCAAGGTTGTTATTGATAAGAATACTCTCATTTTTAAAAATTCATCTGCCATTTTTTCAAATGCATTTGAAGAAGATGACGGAAAACTTAGCTATACCCTCAAGGCGAATGGTGACATAGTTTTCAAAGATTTATCCGACGTATCCAACCCGAAGACGATCTATGGAAAATACTTAGTCAAAGGAAATGAATTGTGGATAGCGCTTAATCTCTATTCAGAAAATGCAAAAATGAAAGAGCACCCAAAGGATGCCACAAATAAAGAAGCAGAGGGTCACGTACAGTACTTTTACTTAGAACGAGTTGCATCTAAACCTGTGCTTATTCCACTTACTCCGCAAGCCACACCGCGGCGTATTGGCAACTTTCGGCCTGATATGAAAGTTCAAACCATTGCCTACTCGGCCGATGGCAAGTGGATCGCCGTGGCTAATGGCAGCCCAGCAGTGGTCTTGAAGGCTGATGGAACTAGTCGCGTTAAAGAGGATTGGAAACCATTGGCCCAGCTCTTGCATGCCGAGACAGGCAGAACTTTTCCGTTAAAGATCACTACCGCTGAAGTTGACGCGGTCCTTGCCGAGACACCGCAGTTTTCGCATGTCGAGGTCACGGCGCTCGCGTTTTCACCCGATGGAAAATTCGTGGCACTCGGTACCAGTATTGGGCAAGTCAAATTATTCGATACACAAAAAGGCAAGTACCTAAGTTTATTGAGCGACGAACAGGGAAATCAGGCCGATCATGAAACGCCTGAAAGCTGGAAGTCGATTCCACGTGCTATCGGCACTGTGAAGTCGTTAGCTTTCTCGCCGGATGGTAGCCAACTGGCCGTTTGTGGAAAGTCGTTTGAAGACGTTGCCGATGTGTTCGATGGATTTGTACTAGGCAGAAAACTGACTGGCCCAGGTCGGTTAAAAGTCTGGGATCTCAAAACAGGAGAAATCTTAAGAGACCTTGAAAGACATAGCGAGGCGTTTGAAGTTTCATTTTCGCCTGATGGAAAATGGCTGGCATGTGTAGGCAGATGGGCGACTACCCGTTCTAAGACTAGTGGAGCTGTTGTCTGGGATGTCAGTAACAACGTAATAGAACATGCCTACACGCTCCAAGTAGGGGGCGTGGGACGTAGGGTGAGCTTCTCTCCTGATAGTAAATTATCGGCGATTGTCTCAAAGTATAGTGACCAGGAAAGTAATAGAAATGTTACTTTACTGACCCTGTCGAACGGATCTGAACTGTTGTATCGAGGAGTGATCCCTGATTCATCAAAGTCTGCACTCTTCTCGCCTGACGGAGCGCATTTGGTTGTGTTTGCAAATGGGCATTTGATTCAATTCTTAGACACCACAACAGAATTAGATATTCCACTAGGAATGGTAAAACAATCCATTTCCCCCACCGATTTCATGCAAGGTGGCCAATGGAATGACTTGGCCATTTCCCCCAAGGTCAATCGAATGGTGACTGGTGGAGTCGATAAAGATGGCAAGGGGAGTATTGAAATCTGGGAGTTTGATTCTGCTGATTCCCAATTGCCTAAAGCTAAGGAAATACCTAGCGGCCTCCTCGGCGAGTGGACCGTTCGCTATCGGACTTATAGTCAACATAGTTATCTTCCTCCAGGCATATTTAAAACAAGTGAAGACACTCCTTTACCCGTGAAGCCAACAGAACTAGATAACACCATCAAAATTGTGATCGACAAAGATCATCTCTGGTTTGAAATGCTTCCTGCGGAAAAAAACATCACAAAATATCCCTACACCCTAAAACCAAATGGCGAGCTTATATTGCTTGAGGTTGAGGGACGCCCAGAAAAACAAGGGTACTTGGGGAAATATCAACTCGAAGGCGACAACCTGGGGCTCTCGTTCAGAATGGAAGCAGAGGGTGGACATCCCCAAAACGCCAACTTCAAAGATGCCGATAGTTATGAAGGCTATGAAGAACGTAATGTGCAGTACTTTAACTTAGAGCGTGAGGCATCCTCCGCAGAAGCAACCCAAGTTGAACCAAACAGCATCTTGGGACTGTGGAGAATGATCGATATCCGAGGGGGAAACACACCGGCACCAACTGAAGACATTGCTATTTACATCGATAAAGAGCACATCTTCTCTCCGATATGGCCTCGGGAAAGGGGAATGTCAGTTAACAGGTATAAGTTAAAATCAGAAGGGAACTATGAGACTCAACGTGTTGCATTATTAAGACCGGAAGACCACTCAGAGCCAATACATTTGGGAAAATATCTAATTAAAGGAAATTATCTCTGGATGGCGACGAATTCAAGAAAGGACGCAACTTTCCACCCCAACCATGCCACCGGCGAAGTGCCGCAGCCAGACGTAAACTATGTAACTTATGAACGTGTAAACCCGCTGCCTGTTACCGCAGGTGCTGCCCCGCCGAAGCCGAAACGTATCAAGCAATTCATACCAGAGATACCAGTGAATACCATCGCGTACTCGTCTGATGCCAAATTAGTCGCCTTTGCCAATGGCAGTCGCGTCAAAGGCGATTGGAAGCCCCAGGTGAAAGTTCTGAACACAGAGACTGGCCGCACGATTTCCTTAAAGGTCTCGACCGAAGAAGAAGAAACGCTGCTGGCATCAACGCAATACGTCTCGCATTTTGAAGTCACGGCTCTGGCGTTTTCGCCTGACGCGAAAATCATTGCGGTCGGCACCAGTATTGGACAAGTCAAACTGTTTAATACCGAAACCGGAAAGTTGATACGTGCTCTCGATGCCAAAGGGGCTGGTAGGTCAGGTCGTACGCCTGCACACTGGAAGGCACTCGTAAGAGCCATGGGCAGTATCACTTCGATCGCGTTTTCACCCGATGGAAGTCAATTGGCCACAACGGGCAGATCGTTTAGAGATTTTGCCGATATTTTTGATGGTAGATCGGATCAGCCGATAGCGATTACCGGTCAAGATCGTTTAAAAATCTGGGACATGGATTCAGGTAAGCACAAACTAGATTTGTATGGGCACAGCCATGCCAATTCGGTCACATTTTCGCCCGATGGAAAATGGCTGGCAAGCGCCGGAAGTTGGAGTGGTAGCCCATCAAGTTGGAGTAGCGGAAAACCGGATGGCTCTGGAGGAATTATTTGGGCACTCAAATCCGGTTCGCAAATGCGGGTCTTCTCGCATAACACCAACGGCGGAACGCAAGACATTACGTTTTCACCTGACAGCAAACTGTCGGCCATCATTTCGCGTAGTTTCAACAAAGAGGACAACACCAGTTCCACCACCATCAGCCTGTCTCGCGGCTGGGTCATGCAATGGAAAAAGACAATCCCGAATTGGGCCAACAAAGCACGCTTCACGCCTGATGGACAAAGTATCGCTATACTTTCAGGCACAGGGTCGATCAAGTTCCTCGATGTAGAAACCGGAACAGTGACACAAGAAATAGAACCACCCCAGTCTCCTGCACCAGAACCTGTGTCGGTGACAGGTGAAGTGTCTTCGAAAGATAGCCAGTGGTACGACTTCGCCATGGCAACCGCAAGCAACAAAATGGTGTCCGGTGGAGTGGATGGATGGGGAAGACCATTTATTGAGATTTGGGAGTTTGAGCAGGAGAAGTCTCCATCAGCCCCTGTTGGGACTGCCAAACCTGTGCCGGTTGAATCAGAAACTAATGTCAGCCCTGCTTCGCCGAATCGCATCAAACAGATTTCGACCGAGATGGATATCAAGACTATCGCGTACTCTGCTGATGGCAAGTTGATTGCTGTTGCCAATGGGGCTCCAAACTATTTACAGGGACGTAGTCGAGAGGCTCTTGGTTGGAGACCGAAAACACATATTCTAGATGCCCATACGGGTAAGACGCTGCTTTCATTAAATCTGGATGTAGACCATGCAGTAGAACATATCGATACTATCTACCAGTTTCATGCTTCTCGGGGATCAGACTACTTTGTCGTGTCAGCTCTCGCATTTTCGCCCGATGCAAAAATACTAGCGGTGGGCAACCAGTCAGGGCGAGTTAAACTGTTCAGCACACAAACGGGCAAGCATCTTCGTTCGCTAATCGCCCCGTCAACTATTGTTGATTATGGACCACAGTTTGCCTTTACAGGGGAAGCCACACAGACGAACCCATTTAAGAAAGCAATGGATTCCATACGGTCGATAGCATTTTCGCCTGATGGTAGTCAATTGGCCACCGCTGGCAATTCGTTGCCAGGTAGAGGAGTGTTGCCAGGGAAAGATCAAAACTCTGCCGAACCTGGACGACTCAATTTATGGGATGTCAAAACGGGAAAAATCATACGCAATCTTATCGGGCATCAAGTAGTGTATGCGGTTAGATTTTCACCTGATGGAAAGCAGCTGGTAAGCACGGGAAGTTGGAGTGAAAAAAGTTTGCTTAAAGCTGGCCCCATCACTTGGGATGTTGAGACCGGCAAATTGCAAAAGCAGCGTTACTTTGCAGGTGGTGGTGTTGAAATGCACGACATCGCATTATCTCCAGATGGCCGGCTGTCGGCAGTTGCTATGTCAAATTATCTGGCCAACCCATCAAGTCCTTATCGCTCAATTAGTGGATCTGATGCGGATAAAGCAACGGTTGTCAGCCTGTCTAAAAATGGAGTCATGCAGTGGCAGAAGGCGGTTTCAAACAGTCGAACGCCAACACTCTTTACACCAGACGGTAAAAGAGTGGCAGTGCTTTGTGATAAACAATCCATTCGTTTTCTAGATGCCGAAACCGGAGGGATCACACACGCGATTAGCCCCGCTGATTTCGCCTTGGGCGGAAAATGGAATGACTTTGCGATTTCACTTCAACGCAACTCGATGGTGACCGGGGGAGTCGACAAAGACGGAAAAGGTCGTATCGAGATCTGGAGCTTTGATCCTGCCGATGCACTTGTGAAACACTCACAGGAGGTCGTGAAATCAGCCGCGCCGGAGATCATTATTGACCACAATTCTTGCAGCAGTGTTGTTGAGAACTTTATTGCTTTGGCGTTTGCTGGGAAGTATGGAGAGGCCGATAAGTTGGCAAGAGATAGGGAGTTGAGCCGATGGATTTCCGATCATGTGAGCTTGGCAAAGTTGCAAAACTTTACCTATAAAATCAACAATGATCTAAACCCACCACGTGGCTTGGCTGTGGCAGAGTCTGTTGAGATAAAACTTAGCTCAGTGAAAATCACGCCTTCCAGCATAGAAGACGGGCCTTTATCTCCCATTGACGTCAGGTTTGTATTTTTTCTAACGAAAGACCCCGCCGATGGTTGGGTCATTACCGATGCCGGCAGTCATAGAGAAAAGACTCTTGAAAAAAAGGTGAACGCTCTTTTCTCTCAGAGTACACCCGGCGGTGCTTCAGTGGAATCGGCATCGTCTCTTCCGAAAACACCCAACACAAAATCCCTAGCTGAATCGACCGATGAGTACAATCGCCAAACGGCCGATTTGCGGCGTGAACTATTCAAGTCGGCAATTCCTGACTTAACCGTAGAGCAAATGAAGCTAGGGTTCCAGCAAACAGCGGAACTCTATCGTAAACTAGGCAATCACCAAATCGCCGATACACTTCAGAAAACTGTGGATAGCGGTTATCTACCCAGTGGATCAGGAAACCACCTCTCTTTAACCGGCCCTATTGCGAGGGACGATAACGGCCAGACAATAACTCGTCAGATTGTTCCCTGTCTGATTCTTCCCGATGCAAGTATTCCAAGTGGAAATCTGTTAGTTCCTCTACGCCCCTGTGAATTGATCTACAATAAAAATGGCACTAGCTCTAAAAACTATGGCGACTTGTATGACTTTGAGAAAGAAATGATGGAGCTCGATACTAAAAGTAAACCCTCTACAAAAACTGATACCGGTGGTTCAGTCGAAGTAGAAGTTGTAGAAAACGATATCATCATTCTCAAAGGCAAAAAAGAAGATGTTCAACAGGTACAGCAGGCAATTGAAAAAGTGGCAGCACCGAAATAGTTTTGAATCACGCTAGCAGAGTGAACCCATGTGATGCCGCTTGTGTCTTTCTGGCCTCTGGTTTTATCTGTTTACCTTTGTGCTAGAATTTTTGTGATGTCCATTCCACTCTATCAAGTTGATTCGTTCACCCATCGCCCCTTCACCGGCAACCCGGCTGCGGTCTGTATGCTACAGCAACCGGCTGACGCTCTTTGGATGCAGCAAGTGGCGGCGGAAATGAACTTGGCCGAAACTGCGTTTGTGTATCCTGTGGAAGACCGCTTTCACTTGCAGTGGTTTACCCCAGTGGTTGAAGTCGACTTGTGTGGGCACGCCACGCTGGCAGCGGCCCATATTCTTTGGCAGCAAAACCTGGTCCCTGCGGGAACACCCATCACGTTTGAGTCTCGCAGCGGCTTGCTTTTGGCTGAACAGATTGATGACCGAATTCGCCTCAATTTTCCGATTGACGCTGCGAAAGAGTTCGCTGCGGTATCTGGATTGCTCGAATCTCTTGGTATTACTCCAATCTTCGTCGGTCGCAATCGAGATGACTTTTTGATTGAAGTTGCCACTGCGGATGAACTGCATTCGATTAAACCAGATTTTCGTGCATTGGGAAAAGTTCGCGCTCGCGGGGTGATTGTCACCTGTGTCAGTGATGACCCGAAGTATGATTTTCTCTCACGATTCTTCGGCCCCGCCTCTGGTATCGATGAAGACCCCGTCACCGGTTCAGCCCACTGCACGCTCGGAGAATACTGGAGCAATAAACTCAACAAAACCAAACTATCCGCCTACCAAGCTTCGGCCCGAGGGGGTGAAGTACAAGTAGAAATCGAAGAAGACCGCGCCTTAATTTCCGGGCAAGCGGTAACGGTGTTTGAAGGTACGTTGCTAGGTTAAATGTTTTCGCTCAATCTCAAGCGCGAAGCGTCAGCGAGGACCGAAGTGTAAATGAGCTTCCCTTACGTGTGCCACTGGCTCCGCCAGTGGCACACGTAAGGGACTCGTTTTATTCTGTTGTTCTAGTTCAAATTAATTTCTTTCTGCTTTGTGTCTTCGTGCCTTGGTGGTTTATCATTTTTGCACTTCCTCCTCGTCGTGTGCCACTGGCTTCGCCAGTGCGGAATTGCCAAACGACTTCACTCGACAGCATTTGTATTGCCAAGCATAACAGTTCAATTGGTGTTAAAGTTTACATGACCTCCAATCCAATTGCACTCCACACTGGCGGAGCCAGTGGCACCCGAAAGGCACCCAGGATAAAACTACACTACAATCAATAATCACCGCACTCTTGTGATAGTTGGCGGATGTAGTCGAGTGACTCTTCCACTTCAGGCACGGCCACCCCGATTTGCCTTCCGGCTTCGTCACATTGGCAGAGCAGCACGAGTTCTTCGTAGCTTTCATTTTCTTTCAACCGACGATGGGCCTTGGCACCAATGGTTCCGTCAATCACCGAGTGGGCCAGCATGTGATTTTGGATTAACCAAGCGGTGCGTTCGGTGATGGTCTCGGCCAATGCTTCGAGCCCAGCTTGTACATGGTCATACGGATCAATGGCCTTGCCGACATCGTGCAACAATGCGGCCAGCAAAAACTCTTCGTCATACGGCAATTCAAAGCGGGCCGCTTCAAACACCTGGAGCGAATGATACAGGGCATCGCCTTCAGGGTGATACTTGGAATTTTGCTTCGTCTCTTCCAGCGGCAACAGTAACATTTCGTAATGCAAGAACCGATCAATCTGGTTCTCTGATTCCAACAGCTCATCTTCAATCGAAATGTTGGGATATTCTTCTTCAAGAAACATCTCCAACTCTCGAATACTACACCGTTCGATTCGCTTGCCGGTGATCGAACTTTTAAAACCATAGTGGGTCAAGTCGCCAGCGTACATCGTCAGTTCAATCGGAAATCGTTGTTGCAAATGGAGGTGTGTGAAGACGCGCTCTTCGCCATGCTTTTGCACTCGCTTGTGTTCCACATCATGGGCGATTGCTTCAGTCTCTAATGCACAGCGAACCGATTCTAGGCTGTCTGAGAAAATATGGATATCAATATCTGACCCTTTGCGAATGTGGCCGGTCATTACGCTGCCGATTAAACGCGGTTTGAAGTTGGCCAATATCCGCATGATCCGTAAGGCTTCAAGCCGCATTTCACGCAAATTATCAACGCGTTTTTCGCCTTCGATCAGCCGGGCCATCGATTGCACTTCGTCACGAATTTCGGCGTTGCTGGGCAAGTCGACCGGCTTCACGCGGTCGCGGCATATTTGCCGGGCCGCTTTCATTTTCGCACGATAGTATTCCGACTCTTGACGTTCGTACATCAAGCGGGCCGCATGATAGGCAATTTGCCTTCGCAGTTTAGAAGTAGACATAAAGAAGCGCCGGCTTTTGTGCCCATCGCCGACAAGAGGGCCAATAAAATAGTTGAGAGCGTTAAACTTCGGCTCTCGGTTGGTGAATGAGAAAAGAAATTTCTCGCTACAGTTATCCTAATCGGCCTGGGTTCTAATTCATAGTCCAGTTCTTCAACCTCTTTCTATGTGGTTCGACTAAGTACCGAAAAGTTTTGCCGATCCACGCTTACATAGTTTGCCACGAAACCGGTATCATAGACAGTTTGCCGTGTTGCACATTCCCTGCAATCCACCTTTGATCTTAGACAACCTTACCGAGACTAATTCGCATGAAAATCGCTCGATTTCAAGATACTTCAGGACAAGTTAAGCTGGCCCAAGTCGTCGATGGCTCTCTGCAACCACTACAAGTCAGTGACAAATATCCGACACTGTTTTCGATTCTTGATGCCGATTCTCCGGAACAGGTTGTGCAGTCTTTGGTTGATGCCGATGCTGCACCAATTCCCGTGAGTGAAGCGAAACTACTGGCGCCTATCGATCAACAAGAAGTTTGGGCCGCCGGCGTGACTTACAAACGCAGCAAAACGGCTCGCATGGAAGAATCAGAATCGGCCGCCGACTGTTATGATCGGGTCTACGCATCGGATCGACCGGAACTATTCTTCAAAGCAACCGCCCATCGTGTGAGTGGAACAGGCGAGCCAGTTCGTATTCGGTATGATGCTACCTGGAATGTGCCGGAGCCAGAGTTGACATTGGTCTTGAATTCCCAAAAGCAACTGGTCGGCTATACCATCGGCAACGACATGAGCAGCCGCGACATCGAAGGCGAGAACCCTTTGTACTTGCCGCAAGCCAAAGTTTACGATCAATGTTGCGGACTGGGCCCTTGGATCACGCTCAAATCGGCCCTCGATGCCGAATGCCCTGCGATGACCGACATCAAGATTTCTATTGAAGTCAAACGGGCCGGAGAAGTGGTCTTCTCGGGCAATACCGACTTGGGTCAACTCGCACGCACCTTTGAAGATTTAATCGGGTACTTGGGTCGAGACAACTCCTTCCCGCATGGTGCATTTTTACTCACAGGCACCGGCGTTGTGCCAGACAACGACTTCACCTTGCTAGCAGGCGATGTGGTCGATATTCATGCCACCGGAATCGGAACGCTCTCGAATCCTGTGGTGCAAGGGTAATAGAGAAGGAAGCTTAATTTGCTATGGCTCCTCGCTTACGCTTCGGGTTATGATTATGGATTAGCCGACTTCTTGCTCGTCAGCCGCCAGGAAGTGCAAATAGATTGAACCACCAAGGCAGAAAGACACTAAGGAAAGACGAGGTTCTTTAGTTTGAATAGAAACAAGAGACGGCGTCCATAAACAGGCGGCTGGCAAGCAGCCACCCTACGAATATTTTTGCACTTCCAGATCGACGACAGTCGTACCAAGCAAAGTAAATCTCATGAAAAAATATGATTGTGTTGTCATCGGCACAGGGCCAGCCGGACAAAAGGGAGCCATTCAAGCTGCCAAATTGGGCAAGTCGGTTGCTATTATTGAAAAAAATTCCGTGTTGGGTGGGGCACAAGTCAACACGGGCACGATTCCCTCGAAGGCTCTGCGTGAAGCGGCCTTGCATTTGACCGGTGCCAATAAGCGAGGTCTGTTTGGCCAAGCTTATCGTGTCAAACGCGATATCAAGATCGCCGATTTAGTGGGCGTCTCGCAACATGTGATTCGGCACGAATGGGACGTGATTCGCAATCAGTTTGAACGAAATAACATTGATTTACTTTGGGGAAGAGCCGAGTTCACTGGCCCAAATACTCTGGCAATCCACGGCCCTGATGGAGTTTCAGAAGTTGAAGCTGACAAGTTTTTAGTGGCCGTTGGCACCAAACCTGCCAGACCAGACAGCGTTCCCTTTAACAATAGTACGATCTTTACTTCCGATGAAATGTTGAAGCTGGATCACTTGCCGAAGACCATGATTGTGGTCGGCGGCGGTGTGATTGGGACGGAGTATGCCTGCATCATGGCAACCCTTGGCGTGCGAGTTACCTTGGTCGAAGGACGCCATCAACTGCTCAGTTTCTTGGATCAGGAAATCGGCGGCGCGTTCCAGTATTTTCTGCGACAAAAAGGAATCACGCTTCGCTTGGGTGAAAAGGTCGAAAGCATTGCAGAGATTGAAATCGAAAATGGGCTCTCGCATACCTTGGTCGAAGCCAAGTTGGAATCAGGCAAGAAACTTCGGGCAGAAACCTTACTCTACGCCGTGGGCCGCCAGGGTGTTTGTGGATCGATTGGTCTGGATAAAGTCGGTATCGAATATGATGACCGGGAACGACTGCATGTCAACGAACATTATCAAACTAATGTAGAGCATGTCTATGCGGCGGGCGATGTGATTGGCTTTCCGGCACTCGCTTCGACTTCAATGGAACAAGGACGCCGGGCCATTTGTCATGCGTTTGGCATGTGTGATATCGGTAACTACAATACCTCGCTCTTTCCTTACGGCATTTATGCAGTGCCTGAGATTTCGATGGTCGGCAAGACCGAAGAAGAACTGACCGAAGCTGGGATTCCCTACGAATCTGGCATTGCACACTACCGGGAAATTGCCCGAGGACAACTGTTGGGTGACGAGTCCGGCATGCTCAAAATGTTAATCCACCAAGAGACCCACAAAATTCTAGGCGTGCATATCATCGGCACCGAAGCCACCGAACTAATCCACATCGGCCAAGCCGTGATGACATTGGATGGAGACGCCGAATACTTCATCAACAACGTATTTAATTTCCCGACCCTGGCCGAATGCTATAAAGTAGCGGCGTATAATGGGTTGAATAAGTTGTATCACGTGTAGAGTTGTGATGCTTAAGGGGCGTCGATCTTAGCTCGAATATCGAGTAAATCTTGCTTCGAGACCTTTGTGTTAGCTAGTACCAACAACTTTAGATGTTTGTTTCCCATGATTGGGGAGAGATCGGTAACTTTCGAGTCAGAGAACTCTAGCACCTGAAGTGACTCAATATCTGAGAGTGGAGTGAGATCGGATACATCTGTTTCAGAGAAACCTAGGATTGTTAATTTGGTTAGACCATTTAATGGTCTAAGATCAGTCACCTGAGTCCCCGAGATATCGACACACCTCAGTTCTTTGAACTCTGAGAGCAATGAAATATTTGCTATCCGGGTGTCATTGAGAAAAAGATATTCAATCTTCTCTAATCGTGCTAATGGAGCAAGATCGCTGATTGGCGTCTCTCCTAGATACAGTACTCTTAAATTCTGATGCTTAGCTAAAGGTGAAAGATCCGTTATCTGCGTACCTGTAAGATTGACCATCTCTAGTGAACTAAACTGAGCTAGGATGTTTATATCAGTAACTTGTAAAGCGATAGCAGACGAATGCTTTTTGTGAAAAAAAATCGAGGGAGAGTTCTCCGTATTAATTTGTACATTCCCAGATGGATCAAATGGTTGATTTAGAATAATTTTATCTGTTCTGTAATCTGGCGACAAACTGACAGCGATTACCGTTTCAAAGAAGTTGTTACCAAAAATATCTCGTAGCCATTTAGGTGTTGAATATATAGAAGTAGGTAACTGAACCCAAGTTCCCTCTCGGTTGCCATATTTGATTTCATGATACCTATATTGATATTCAACCGAGCCGCCATTTTCTAGCACCCAGGCCACTGCTTGTTGTTGTTTGTAGCCTTGATTGATTCGCATGCCCACTGGCGTCAATGCCACGCAGATCAGCGTAATCAAGATCATTATGGTTCGCAAGCTAAAGCGAAACTTGGGTATCCATTTCATCAGGGCATACTCTCTTTAGGTGGCGTTGCGCCGGATGCCACTGGCCTACTCAAACAAACAGCTCACTCAACTCCCCAGTCGAGTCCACAAAATTCTCAGTCGGCACATCAAGCCGGTTGAGCATGCTGACAAACAGGTTGGTCATCGGCACGGTGTCCTCGTATTTCAAGAACTGATTATGCTTCAGGCCAAGTTGATTTCCGCCGGCCAGAATCAACGGGTAGTTATTGTTGTTGTGGGTTTGGCTGTTGCTGCTGCCGTACAGCACCATGGTGTTGTCTAGCACTGTTCCTTCGCCTTCTTCTGCCGACTTGAGCCGGTTTAAGAAGTAGGTGAGTTGTTCGGCCTGATATTGATCCCATTTTCCTAGATCAACCGCACCGTCAGGTTTGTTCCAACCATGTGCCAGATTATGCAAGTTGCCTTTGAAGCCAAGTAGCTGTGGGAACTTGCCAGCAATCGAAGACCCATCGCCCATGCTGGCAATTTGATACGTGATCAATCGTGTTGAGTCGGTTCGCAGTGCGAGATACATCAAGTCGTAGATGGTTTGCATCAACAGCTTGGGTGCCTGATCATCGGCGTCTAGTTCTAGTCGCTCGCGATCTTGATCGTTGAGCGTCGGCTTTGGAATCTCAAGCCAAGATTGGGCTCGCGCTACTCTTTGTTCTATTTGCCGGACCGATTCTAAATACTCATCGAACTTGGCTTTATCATGGGCACCCAGTTTCTTCTGAATATCTTTCGAGTGGTCACCCACCAGATCAAGCATGCTGGCCGCTGAATGGAGACGGCGTTTTTGCTTCCGTTGATCAGCATCGCCTGCACCAAACATGCGGTCGAAAATCTGTTGGGGTTGATTCAATGCCGGAATAGGGCGGCCTTTGTCGTTAAACGAAAGCGTACTTGCCCGCGTTGGTTCGCCGACGCCGCCGTCGGTGCTGATCGTTAGCGATGAGAATCGCGTTTGTGTGCCAATGGCCTGGGCTGCGACTTGATCGACTGAGACCGTGTTTTTTAACAAGCTGCCGGTCAACTCGGCACCGGTTAAAAAAGTATCGCCGGTATCGTGTGCGCCCATCTTGCGGCACTTGAAGTGCGACAGCCCTCCGATCACGGTTAAATTCTCACGCAGCGGCTCCAAGCTTTTCAGGCTTTCGTTGAACGTAAAGTCTGACCCTTCGCCTTTAGGGAACCAGCGCCATTTTGCTTGATCTGTATCTTCCTTCGGCAGGCTCACACCAAACGGAAAGTAGATGCCACACATACGTTTGGCTGGCGCTGTTTTCGGGGCGGCAACTGCCATGCACTCCAAAAAAGGCAAGGCCATGGCCACGCCGGTGCCACGCAAAAATGTACGTCGATCAAAATGCCAAGATTTGTTCGCCATGAGTCCGATACTCTCAATTATCTAATTTGCCAAGCAGGAAATCTGCAACACAGGCAAGTTTATTCCCGATTATTTTACACGAAACGATTCGCTTGTCACAATTTGTTGAATCAACTCTCGAAAGTTATAGCCACTTTTTTGAAACTTGGTATGCACCTTATCTATCGTTTCTTCATCGGTCAATTCGAGTGATCGGCCTAAGCCGTAGCTGAATAATTTGGTAACAACCGCACGCGAAAAGTCATCTTTTCGGTGTTTTAGCAAGTATTGTTTCAATTCGGTGGCCCCGTCAATCTTGGTACCATCTGGCAAAGTTTCGCTGGTGACCATTTCGTGCTCAATAAATTGGTTGGAATCATGCTTCTTCCGCCGAATTTTATCTCGCCACAAACCAATAGCATCATATTGTTCTAGGGCGATTCCCCAAGGGTCAATGTTAATATGACAATCGGCACACGCTTCATCTTGGCGATGCCGTGACAGTTGCTCACGAGTCGTCAACTGATTGAAGTCGGCGTTCTCGGCATCTAACTCAGGTACATTCGGCGGAGGCGGAGCAGGCGGATCGTTAAGCAATGCTTTCCGCAGGAAAACGGCCCTTTTAATTGGGTGCGAGTCTTCGCCAGTTGAATTGGCCATCAGCAGCGAAGCATGAGTCAACACGCCGCCTCGCTGCTCTTTGGAGTCAAGCTTTACCGGACGGAAGCTGATGCCGCGAACGCCTTCGATTTGATAATGGCGGGCCAGGGTCTCGTTCAACATCGTGAAGTCCGAATCAAGAATGTTCAACGCACTCAGATCTTCCTTCACCAAATGGGCAAAAAACTGAATCGTTTCATCCCGGATTTCGTCTCGCAAAGAATTCTCAAACTGGGGATAGTAGGTCGGGTTGATCGCCACGCGATCCATTCCATCTAAATTCAACCACTGAGTGGCAAATTGCTGAAAGAAGTTTGCAGACTTAGGGTCTTTCAACATCCGATCAACTTGCGCTGCCGCAACTTTGGGTTTTAATATCTTTTTGTTTTTTGCCAGTCGAACAAGTTCCTCATCAGGCATACCGCTCCACAGAAAGTAAGACAATCGCGAGATCAGTTCCCACTCAGTCAGTTTGCGTTTGTTGTCGCCAGCCGGTTCCATCAGATACAAAAATTCAGGGGCAATCATGACCATTGCCAAAGTCTCTTGAATCGTCTCTTCAAACGATGGAAACTCTGGGCGAATCGCATAAAAGAAGTCGACATGTTTTCCAACTTCGGTCGGCGTTACCGGTCGTCGCCAGGCACGCTGCATAAAACGCTCTAGCACTGCTTGTACATATTGCTTCTCGTCTTGTTCACGCAATTCGGACTCAAACAAAATAGCGCGATGATACTCGGGCGGCCATTGTTCAAAGAAAGGGCCTTCAAACTCCAACGACTTCACCGTTAGTTTCGGGAAGTCTGGCTCATAGTCTTCTTGCTTCTGATCTTTTTCAAATTTGGCGGCTTTCGTTCCATCGGTGTAGCGATTATCAACGGTGACCATCAAGCCAGGAAACTTTCCTTGACCGCGGACTGGCAGTGGAAAGTTTTCAATTCGCCCGGTGAACTCAAACTGATGCAATCCATTGGTTTGAATTTCTTCGACGCCGCACGAAGTCAACATCATCTTGGTGTCTGGTTGATAGCCTACGCTAACATCAAGAATGGGAAAACCTATTTTGCCTTCAACGTCTGCTTCGACTTCTAACTTGATACGAAAATTACCTTGCTCGGCATACTTGTCGACCATCCGCACACAAAAAGTGTGTTGCCGGTCAAGCGTTAGTGATTTCTTTCTGCCAGCCGCTAGCGAGCCACTCGGTTTGTCGAACGTATACTTGTGTACCTCAGGCGGTTCGGCCTGCGACACAATCACACGTTCTAGCCCTCGCCGGGCCGCTTCTAGATAATACTCGAGTTGCAGCGAAGACATCCCTAGAGATTTGCCGTTGTTTTTGAAACCATCAGGCGAGATCGTCTCTGGCGGAAGATCACGCGTGAAGTCCATCTTCACGCCGAGCAGTTCTTGCATCGTGTTTTGATATTCGACCCGATTCAATCGCCGGATTACCACGCGACCAGAGGTGCTTCGATGGGCCTCGATCACTTTTTTAATTTCCGTTTGCAGCCAACCGGCAATCAGTCGACGCTCTTCGGTGGTTAAGTTTTCCTCATCTTTCGGAGGCATTTCGCCACGACTGATTATGCCCAAGATATCGTGCCAAGTTTCAGCAGCCGGGCGGTCATGCAGCAGGTCTGTCGATAAATTGTCTAACCGGAGATCGGCCTTCGGTTCCTCCGCCCCATGACAGCCAAAGCATTTGCTAGCCAAGATAGGCCGTACTTTTTCTTGATAGAAGTCCGACTCCTCAGCCTGCGCAAACAACGCGCTGAAATGAATCAGGGAGAACAGCAGAAATAACCGGCCAAATTTCATCAGAAAAGGTAACTCTGGTCAAGGAAGGAAACGCATCCAAAGCAACATAGGAAGGAGCATCTATTCTACCAGAATTGGGTGGTTCTTACCAATAGAAGCCATTTCCCGTTAAAAAAGGCCATCCATTACGTGAATGGATGGCCTGATTTGATTTCTAGGTGTTACAGCAGGTTGTGCTGATTTCAAACAACCAGGTTACTCAATGAACCGTCGAACCAAGATGGCGTCATCTGTGTTGTGATCTTCGCCTGGCTCGTAACCGACTGGAATCGAACGGTCCATAATGTAGAACCCTCGATGTCGGTTGATATCCCCAGTATCCAATCCAAGCTCTGCACCTAATTGCCACCCATCAGGAATCGCACGACTGACCCCGACTTGCTTGACTTCAAAGTACCCAATGGTCACCCAAACCGCATAGACGTTTGACTGATACCCGGTCAAGTTACCGAGACGTTGAATACCCTGATAACGATACATCGGGTTTTTATCGGTGCTGCGATACTGGTTAGCGGCCGCGTTACTAGAGGTATCAAATCGGAACAGTGATTCGTCATCTCCAGCACCTTCATTAGCAGCAATGTTAGCAGCAGGAATGGCATCCGCTAGACTGGTTCCATCAAACAGTTCACCAGAACGTAATGGGGTGCTATTCACGCCAGATACCTTTGTGGCATTCACAGGAGACATTTCGGCAACCCCACTAGGGCGAAACGGATTGGCAAACCAAGAAGGATAGTCTCTGGCGGCATCAGAATAATTGCCAGAGCTATGCCCCAAAACACTCTTCTTGACATGCTCAAAGTAAGCGTGCTTCACACCTGTAGTCCAGTAGCTCGGTTCATAGATAGCCTTAAACACTCGGTCACTCGCCATCGTGTTCAAGTTGATCACGCCAGGGTCTCGGAATTCGGATCGTTTAGAGAACGGATAACGAAAACGCGCACGTACATCGTCAGCACCTTGGTAATCTGTGCCTGTAAATGCATCGGATCGATAATGCTTTTGTGAACCGACAAACTTGGAAGGAACGGTGACGTAATCGAGAATTCGATAGTAATGAGCTCGACGAAGATTGGCACTACTTGGGGCTGTTAATTTACCTGAATGAAAGAAGTTAAACAAACCACCAAACCGCCCTGTATAATTTTCGACAGCGGCCCCGTTATCATTACCATATTGCTCAACATTTGCATCGTTATTAAACATGGTATTTTCGTATAGCAAACGCTGAGGTGCAGATGCCGGTACATTTAACAACTCGTACTTGCTGATCAGCGGGCGATTCGGGTGAGACACCCAACCGAACGGACCATCTTTAGGCGTGCCTTTAAAATCGGCTACTACGGTTCCAGTTGCTGGATTCGTATCAGCACCAGTGTACAACTCATTCGATAGCACCTCTCCATGTGCTTTGTTCATGTAGCCTAGGGTCTGTCTTAGAGGTCGAGCAAAGTAATCGACAGCCATCGATACGGCATGTAAATACTTCGTTTCATCTCGAGTTGTATCGCCAGGGTAGTTCGTTTGATCGGTTAGTTGAAGCTCGCTTATTCGCTTTGCTTCGTCTTCTAAACCTTCAGCAAACATTCCGAACAGATGCTTGTCAGGAGAACCACCATCTAATCCAGCTTGAGTCGTAGTAATCTTGATTGCTTTAGCACGGTTAGGATCTGCGCCGTTATCGTCATCATCAAATTTATCGTGTCCAACGGTGCTGTATTTGTGGTTGTCTTCTCCATTAAAGACATGCAAATCGACAGGCTTCCAATCGACCGTGATATAAGGATTGGCTGCGGCATGATAATCCCGTGTAGGATCGGCCAAGCGTTGCAATAACACCGATTTATATTGCAGATTGCTCTTGGTTTCCGATGTAACATCGGATTCAAAACCCGAAGACAACGGACGACTGCCACGGCTATCAAACGGATCGTCGGGTACAAAGACTGTAGCCGGATTGGCTTTGTCATCTGGATTAGCATCCGAGTAGTATCCATTCCTGTACCCGGGTTCATCGTAGTAGTTGGCTCCATTGTAGTACTCAGAGATAAGCGGTGAACTATGTGCCAAAGGCTCTGAGATATTCATCCCAACATCGGGTCCATTGGCTGGCTGAAAATCTTCGTCTGGGTCAAAGGCCCAATTTGATTGAGCAAGAGTCCCTCGGTTGGGCACTGTAGTATATGGAGCAGGCATCGTGCAAATTACCCCTTGCGTTAGTTTAATTCTTGAGGGGTTCGGAGACGCATCGGGGCCTTCAAAACGAAATAGACCGCTTGTTAAGTTAAAGCATTGTGAGCCTTCCTTAGAATTATAATAATCTGGATCACCAGACGACTTTCGTGTTCCGACATAAGTTTTTTGCCGTGGTCCAATCACGGTAAAAGCATTGGGTTCGAGGAGTTGGGCCCCTTCACGAAATTTAAATGAAAGCTCTTCGAACTTAGACAAGTCTTTATTCACATCGGTATTATAGGGCAATGGTAGATTGGTAAAATAAACCATGCGATCAATTTCAAGATCTGGATCAGATGGGGAATTTGCATCCGTTGGATTGAATCCTGCTGGATCTCTTCCAAGTGCAGAGTCCGTATCATTGGGTTGAAAATGAATTGAGTTCACCCGTTTCCCGGCCTGTTCTCTTAATTTATCAGCCGTTCGATGCTTGGTAACCACCATTCGCCAAACGGGATAGGCGGCAGCATTAGAATTATTTTGAGAGGTTAGTCGACCAAGGTGCAATCTTCCAAAATCGTTGTAAAGTTCCGAGGGTGCTTGCGTATTGTTGTCTTCATAATTGCGTGCGGTATAAAGTTCGAGGAAAAGTGAACCTTGAGGGACGCGATACTGATCTAAATCATTATCAGGATTCATGCCAGGGCTATCAACGAACTTTGGGCTTGCACTGTCGTCAAAATTCGTGTCTTTCACTTTGCGATCATGAAAGGCCAAGGTTTCAGTCAACAGCAAGTCGGTGGTTTCTGTTCCCCAGACCAAGCGGCGTTCATTGTAAGTGCCGTTGTCGTTTTCATTTCCGGCCGGGTCGCCATCAACACTCCAACCATTAAACGGATTCATGTCGTATTCAAATGGCGTCATGATGCCATCGTTGTCTCGATAATCGACAACATTAATGGCCCATTGAGCAAGACGCCTGATGGTTACTTCTTTTAGATCTGCCGAATTATAGGTTTCGGTCGAGGATGCAAAAACAGGAATTTCATAATCCGCGTCTCTCAGCAACATCATCAAACAGAATAAATGCCGTGCATACAATTGCTTGGCAAAGGTTGACTCAATTCTCTGCGCAGTAGAACTTAGAGCTCTTGCCAAACGTTTATTTCTATTTCCATCTAAAAATGGCATCGCTATTTTATCGAAATCATTCACATACTGAGGGCTCAGGCCATCGTAATTGGCACGATTGTTTATATTAAATGTGTGGTTGCCACTATAGTTATAAACATTTGCTCTAGCTCCATGTGGGCTATCGAACGGACGATTTAAATCCATCGGTTCGCCCTGCAAAATCTCCCATGGCATAATCGTGGTGATAATGTCGCCAGCAATTCTTTCTGTGAGCGGGCCAGCACTGTACTCTTGACGAATTCGTTCGCGGGCCAAGTCAATAATCGTAGGTGGAACCTTATTCACTTCAACAGCGCGATCTAGTTGATTGCTCTGCAAAGAAGGTGGTGTTCCCGCCGCAGGACTACCAATGTAATCACGAACATCTCGTGGAATCGGCGGCACAGGCAACGAGGAAACATGATTGCTGTGTGTGGTGAACAGGTTTCGATTGTCTTTATTGCTAAAGGTGTTTTTTGCAGTGGTCAATAAACGACTAGAAATCACATCCACATCAATATCGTTATAACGCAGCATGCTTTCGAGTTCTTCCGCCGCAAAAGGGCTGTCGCTGGCGTCGCGACCAACAAGATTTAACTCGTAAGGATCATCAATTGTGGAGGTAAATTTAAAAATATTGGCAGGAAGAAAGGCATTCGTTACATTCACCGAGGCATAATGCACCGGGCGACCAAGGCGATCTGATACGGTGTTATAAAAACCAGATGCTTGAGGGTGAGAACCATAGTAGCCACCGAATCCTCCAATGGTATAGCCACCTGGAACACCATAAGACATAAGCTTGCTTAAAGGGTCGTTGTTATTATAAATGCCGGGGACATTCGGAGCATTTGGGGCATTCGAACGATTGTCGGTGTAACGAGCATCTAAAATTCTGAGGTAATCAAGATTATTAGGTCCAAAGAGCTTTTGAAGATTCACATCCGCCGGGCCGTACCCTATCCCAATTTTATTGGCAACAACAGAACCAGTGGGAACCAGTTTTGATATTAGGTTGGAGGGGACGGCAGGATCAAGCATTCGATTACTGTTTGCAGAGATCGGTGTAGCGGACAAACTACCTGGAGTCGCGTTAAGTGCCATGAATGCCGCGTACGAACCATGGGCATTTACATTTAACTTGCCATCCATGCCTTTCACTAAAATCGCCGCCAATGCTTTGTAGCGCCGACCATATTTATCGGTCTTGACTGGCAAACCTGGATCAATCCAGATGCTGTCAGGGACATTATCCAGATCGTTATCAACATCCCAGACATAGTTGCCGCTGCGAATGAAAAATTCAAAACCGGGGTTACTGCCGGTAAAGTTGGGATGGGCATCCTGTTCTGGACGTAATGAGATAAGACGTCTAAGGTTCGTAGCTATGGGGTTGTTTGAGTTGATACCAATTCCCGATCCATCTCCAGCTGGATCAAGCTTTTTAGCCCAATAGCCGATTAAATCTTGGCGGTGGAAAGAGGGTAGTATTTGTTTGGAATTTGTAGGGGTAGGAACAGCATACGCAGACATCGCCATGTTTTGATAGTCAGCCGCATCGTACGGTTCATCAGTTCCGCCAGCATTCACGCCGAAACTGTCGTACAGGCTGTGATTAGGAAGCAAAGCCGAGGGATAGGATCTCCCGGTGACAGTGGTATACAGATGATCTAGAGTTGCCCCTGTCGAGTAGTTTTTAGTACCAGCAACATCTAATCCAAAACCAGTTCCGCTGAATGGACGTCCGTTGACCACTACGTGATCATTCCTATTAGGGCGTAAACTCCCAGCACTGGTATGATCTACGGTGAAGACCGCTTGTTGATTAGGCCCGTCGATTTCATAGCGAATAATACGCACGCTATGACCTTTGGCATTGCCTGAGAGAAAGGTCATCACGCAACCGCCATAATAACCCGAGACCGGGACAAAATTATGAGGATCAGCAGGATCATAATTAAACTTGAGTTTAATTAAGTCTCTGGCGTTCGCTGGAATAATGGGGTCTAAACTAATTTGATCACGAACCGATTCATTCCCATACATATCCCCCAACAAATCATGGTCTTGCAGCGCACTGATTGTTCCAGGAGCTGGCCCACGCAACACTTGCATGAAAACGTCGTCGATTTCTTTTTGAGGATCATCGTGGTTCGGGTCACGTCTTTTGTAGGCTTCGGCCCCTTTTTTGTAGGCGCCGGCGGTTACCACGTAGGTGATACCGATGAGTGCGAACAGGACAAGAATCGATAGAACGACAAGCAACAAAGCACCACGGCGGCTACGAGTGTGCCGAACGCGAAGGGGGCCAGATTTTGGACCCCCGGAGTGTGGCTGTGTGCGTTTCATAAAACAAGTTCCTTAAAAATTGACGAAAGGATCTCACCCCTGAGAAGTCACTTTCGACGATCAAGAGCAGCCGCCCGCTGGAATGGGAAACGGCTCTTGCTAATCTGTTGTATTGTTATTGAGTTGTATTTTGCTATTTGCTGTATTTTAACTGTGCGGTTGGCCTATCAGGCAAACCGTTATGGCGTCCACTTCGATGAGGATTCAAGCCGAACCTTCCGCTCATACACGCCGACTACACTGCGAACGTAAATGGCTTGTGTCGGTGGGTGAAGAACTTCTTTCCCTGCGTTATTGACAGTGTAATGGCCCCAGTCAGGGCCTTGGATCGAGACGTTGATTTCAAAGTAAGCACCATCATCACTCAGCGCGACTTCATCAACCGATTGCACGCGATACCACTGGTAAACACTATGAATTGTGACGGGATTATTATTTGGGCGTCGGAAGTTGCGGTTCAAACAAATCCATTTACCCCTGGCCAAGTCCATAATATCATTCGCGTCCGTTGCATCATTCTCTTCAAGTTGGAGCCCAGCAGCAGGTATTCGCAAAGTGACTTCACCAAATGAATACGAACCAGGCTTTACTTCAAACACATGCTCGCCACGGTCAAGATTCTTATACTCACCAATATCCGTAAACCCATCGATCATATTTCGATTTCGCATGATGATCGTCGACATATTGAACTGATCTGTGGATGCGGGCACGTTGTTGTTCACGGCAGTTACGTTGAAGGGAAGGTTTGCGTTGAGATCAAAAATGGGTGCTGGCGAGAGCATGATCATCCAACTAAACGGGCGTTGGATTTGACGCTTAAGATTATTCCCACTATCGTCTTTATAAAACTGTTGACGAGGCGTATAGGTCAACGGGTCATCCGTCGACTTGGGGCGTTCAAATGCCAGTTGGTCGCTAGAGGCAAAGGCCAAGTTCGCCTGAGCGAGACTCATGTAGCTGTTACCCTTAGGTAGAGTGCTCAAACTTAAACGCCGCATCTGATTTGTAGAAATCCCAGCCGGGGCATTGGTCACTAAGTCTTGTGATGGAAACTCATTTCGTACGTTATCGACGTCATCAATAACCGATTTAGGAATAAAATAGGTAGGATCAATCAGATACGCTTGACGAGCTGGCAGAAACTCGCCAGGTGTTCTAATGGTACCTCTCTTTTTATTTCCGATAACCGGACTATTATTGTAAGGATCTATCCAGTTATCAGGGTTCAGCGCGCCACGGGTTCTCGCTTCTCGGTAGATGCGTTGGCCGAGGCTCGAGACGCGGTCGGCTTCTAGGCCGCGATTGGCCAGGTGATTGCCGAGTGGAATTAATGCCAGCAGGCCCATGATGCCCAGGCTGATGACCATGGTCGACATCAACACTTCAATCAAAGTGACCGCACGGCGCTGCTGTGTTCTATGCTGATGTGTCATTGATTGACGACTCTTATGCAGTCTGTCCGTGGTGGTTAAGTTTCGTAAAATCATCACAGCTATTGGCCTCCTCGCCCAGTAATACTATAGGCTTCTTTTGACAAACGGCGAGCTTTGGCCAAGAGCTCATCGTTATCGGTTCCAGAAGTTGAATCAATAAAAGCATTATTGCTGGTAGTAATTTTGCCCGTTAAATGATTGATCGTAACCCAGATCGAGTTGGGATTGCTAATGTTGGAAGGGTCTTCCAGCTCGCCGTTTTCTTCTTTCGTGAGCAATTGCTTTAGTTTATTTGCACTCCAGCTAGTGAAATCGCCGTAGTTTGCCCCTGCCTCTGCCTCTGCATCCGCAATTGAAATGAGCCCATCGTAGCGACCGACTAATAGGTAAACAGTGCCAGTAGGCCGGACCGAATCAAGGGAACCGGGAGCGTCAGCATAATTGAAACGATCAATTCCACCACGACTATTAAACGTGAACCCAACAACCCGTGAGAAATTCGTTTTATTCCAAGGATGAAACTGCTGACCGCCGATTCCCATGCCAGAGAACGCTAAGTCAACACAAGTATCGGTCGGCATTTGCAACGGAGAGACCGAACTGCGGATTGGTTGGCGTTTGATTTTATAGCGGACGAAATCACCACCTGGGTCGCCATAGTTATAATTAAAAGAGTTATCTACTTGAGGCACAAAAATCTGAAATGTTTTTCCGCCGGAGAAGTTGGATATTTTGTACCACTCTCCTCGAAAGTTCAGTTGGATATAATCACCGTTATTAATAAGAAAGCTCATTGAGATCGAGTCTAAGCTTTTATCTTCAAATGTGTAGTAATTTCCACGAATTGAAGAAACCGTTTGCAGTGACCCTTTAATTGTAACTTGTAAAGTTGCAGTCGTCGTATCCCCAGCATATGTCGCCGGCGTCTCAGTCAGAAAAATCTGCAACCCGGCGCGGGGTTCGTTTTCGTTACGAACAATCTCAATCCCAACGGGTCGGCCAGTTTCAATGGCCCTAGCTTGGGCGCCAGCGACAAAGGCGTTGACTTGACGCGAGGCTTCTCGCAGTTTCTTGCCTTTGGTGCCGTTCTTGACTGCCGTGGCTGCAATGCCCATGATAATGCCCAACAGCAATACCACCACCAACAATTCCACCAACGTCATCGCATGACGCGCGTTACGAGTTGGGCGGTAAGTTCGATTTAAGTTATCCATCGATTACCCTCCTCCTACGACAAGTTGATGATTGGAAATGTTGTCAAAGTGGCCGGCTTCTCTCGTATCCCAGATGCCACCGACTCTCACTTTAAGTGGCTGAAGAACAGGATCATCTACATCAGGATGATTGCCCTCTATGTAAGGATTGTTTCTAGCAGGCGAGGTATTTGCATAATCAGTGCCATTCTCGAAATCGAAAACCCGATTGATTTGTTGATCACCTCCTGCTGACATAATCAAAGGAAATATAGCAAAGTGATTATACTTATCGCCTGTTTTTGCTAAGCCGTTACGAACTCCAAGAGGGTCAAACGGGTCAGGTGCGTATTCATCATTTAAGACACTGCTCGCTTCGGTGTATCCAACTGGCCAACGAGCAAAGTAAAGGGGTCGACCCCAGCCATCAAGAACTTCTGGAACACCATCTCCATCGAGATCACCAATTTCGTTGTCTCTTAAAAATTCTAGGCCATTCGCATCTCCATCTTGAATCGATGCGAGGATTAAATAAAGGCATTCTGCGCTATCATTATATTTAGTCCATTTATCATTATTTACGACATCATTCCACTGGGCATCAAGGTTCGGGCCTACTCCCCCAGTAAACTTAACGATCATTCTCTTGTAACGTCTATGCAATGCTGGTGTAGCGGATAAGACTTTTTTATCATCAAATAGATCATCTCTCGTCGAGGGCACCTCCATACGCATTAGCTCTCGAATCTTATCAACCCGGTTTCCCATTCTGCCCCGAACCGTTGTAAATTTCACAGGATCAGCCGCTTCAACCCGGCGGGTCCGATAGCTTTCCCAACGCGTCGAAAGCAATTCATGGATTCGTAGAATTTGCGAACGGGTGCGGGCTTCTCGGGCTGTTTCGGCGGCGCTGGCGAGGGCGGTTAGCATGATGCTCGACAAAATGCCGATGATCACGATTACTGCCAACAACTCAACCAGTGTAAATGCCGCACGTGATGGAACATGTTTTCGTTCTAGCAACATCAATCGTCCTCCCTATTACGCAAGGCAGTGCCAGCAAAGTTCGTGATGTTGTCGCGGTCTTCTAGGGTGTAAGCCACAAGATTACCGGAGGTATCTAAACCTGATGGATAAGACTTACGAGACATTAGATCGGCAAATCCTTCTCCGAAATCTTCATCGAGCCCAGTAGAAATGAGTTGGAACGTATCTTCGTTGGCCCACTTATTTTTATTAGCATAAGGTCGAGCAATCCCGTTTCCTAATGCTGGAGTGTAACTGGCAACTTCTGGTTGATTACCGCTTTGTGGATTTTTGCCAGCGTAACTGCCTCCTTTAAAGTAGACGATTTCAGATTCGCTGTAGGCCAGTTTATAAGAATACCAACCATCGTTATCAGGATCGATCAAGCGTTCAGCTTTGAACTCAAACCGTTTATTGCGTTCGCCTGGCCCTGTGAGCGGTCTCTCGACATCAGGGCTAAAACCCATCAGCAGCAAAACATAAGTTTCGGATGGCCCTAAGTCGTTTAGATCAACGGGAGCATCTCTGCTAATCATACCGCGCTCGAACATATTTGTTGCCGGAACAGCCGGGATCAATGTTACCTTATCAGCACTTCTACGTTGAGTGAACTTTCTATTGAGATGACGATTTAAGCTGGACTCAACATCTTTGCCTGCACCTGGAGCATCGTGCAGATTCCTAGAGGAGTCAGGCGGAAAACTGCCCATGTCAGTTTTGTAACTTTGCAAAGCCATTTCAATTTGGCCCAGTTCAAACGCCATCGCGGTTTCACGGCCAGTTGTCACGGCACTACTAATTCCGACCAAGGCCAAGCCGGCCAAGATACCGATGATGGTGATGACCACCAGTAGTTCAACCAGCGTAAAACCGTGGCGTTTATTTGTCCGTTGCTTTTTAGCCAGTGGTTTTACAGCCAAGGAACATGTGTTATCTATTTTCATCGTGGATTTCTCCTGTATCGACAACAGTGTGTCGTTTTCGTTTAACGGTTGGATGATTGGCGAACAGCAATGTGTTACCCGTTTTATACTATCATGGCATCTCTTCAGCCCCTGAGTGGAGATGCGTTTTTTTCTTTTTAACCGGTTAGGTTTTGGACCCAGTTAACCAGTCAGTTTTTGGATCAAGTCGACCAGTGGCAGGAACAATGCGACCACGATAAATCCAACGGCAAAACCGAGGAAGATAATCAACAACGGTTCCAAAAGTTTGGTGAGTGCTTCGGTAAGCACCTTGACTTCTTCGTCGTAGGTATCGGCCACTTTATATAACATGGTATCGAGTTCACCGGTCTCTTCACCCACATCAATCATGTTGGTCACAAAGAGATCGACCACGCGGCGTTTCATTCGCATGAAGTACCAACCGCCACCAAGTGCGGCCATGCCAAGCACGGCATGAGGAGCAATTTCAGGAATTGTGCCTGGTAGAAAGAACATAATGACAAAGGGAGCAGAAGGGAAAAGTATCCATAAACCCAAAGCGACTGGATGAAACGGAGGCCGACAGTTTTCTTCCATCGGCTTAAACATCGATTCACCTTCTTTAATCGATTCAGCCACTCGATGGTACATGCGTTCAAACATGGCGTTGCCTGCGGTATCTCGTGCGATGTTCAAACACTCCAAAATTGGAACGCCTGACGCAATCAGTGTACCTAAGGTTCGCGTGGTTCGACCGAGGATATTTTTCTCAATCAGGTTGCCAAAGACGGGGACATTCAAGAAGAACAAGTCCCAGCCCATCCGGCCATGCTTGAATTTACGCAGTAATTTAACAAACAGAAAGATACCGACAGGAATCAGCGGAATCACAAACCAATAAGTAGCGACGCCTTTGCTCATCAACATCAATAGCTGCGTCATCGCAGGCAATTCAAGTTCGAAGTCGACGAAGATTTGCTCAAATGTTGGCACGATTTTCAACATAATGAAAATCAAAATACCGACCGCGACCATCACCACAACCGCCGGATAGATCAACGCACCCTGCACCTTGCGACGCAGTTCTTGATCTCGTTCCATAAAGTCGGCAAGCCGCAACAGGATGATTTCCAAGGCACCGCCCGCTTCACCCGCTTTGATCATATTGACGTACAAGCGGTTAAAGCACTTAGGGCACTTGGCCATCGCTTCAGAAAGACCGGCTCCACCTTCGATGTCTTCACAAACATCCATCAGCGAAGTTTTGAGACGCCCTGGTTTTTGTTGTTGTTCTAGAATTTTCAAACTACGCAAAATCGGCAGACCGGCATTTTGCAGAATGGCCAACTGACGCGTGAAGGTGGTTAAATGTTTATGTTTAACACCCCCGATCGAGAAGCCACCTTTCCGCCTCTTTTTTTTAACGGCAGCATCGGCTCGCGATTTCTTTTCAGAAATACGCGTGATGAAATAGCCCATCTGCCGGATGGTCGCTTGTGCTTCGTCTTCGGTTTGCGCATCAATGACGTCGCGGATTTCTTGTCCTTCGGCGTCCATCGCTTCAAATTGAAATGTAGGCATGGCTTCATTCCGATGTGGCATTCATAAGTGGAACAACTGGCTTGTTCCATCTTACGAACACTGGTTGTGACCAAATGAATAGCAAGCTTGTCGATCTACGAACAACTTGAAATCGTTGGGTCTAGTTAATGTTGTCTCAAATGGTTTTATAAAATGTATCGTGTGTTGAAGTTGTTGCTATGTAGTTATTGTTATGTCTAAGCAACAGGCATCAACAGGTCGTTTATCTTTCGATAATGGTTTCTCGCACCACTTCTTCTACGGTGGTCATGCCTTCGTACGCTAAATACAATCCGGAATCACGTAGTGAAGTCATTCCATGTTTTTGGGCCTCTATCCGAATTTCGTCCGTCGAGGCATTTTCCATGATCATCTCACGAATACCATCATTCATGATCAACAATTCAAACAGCCCGACACGGCCTTTATAGCCGGTGTTATTGCAGTTGTCGCAACCGATTCCTTTGAAGAATGTTTTGTTGGCAACTTCTTCTTCGGTCATATCTAATTCAAACAGTAAATCACCGCTTGGCGTTGACTCTTCACGGCATTGGCTACAAATTCTACGCACTAACCGCTGTGCAAGAATGGCCTCGACCGTGGCGGTGATCATAAAGGGCGGAATGCCCATGTCTTTCAAACGAGTGATCGTGGCAGGAGCATCGTTCGTATGCAATGTGCTAAACACCAAGTGACCGGTCAGCGAGGCTTGAATCGCAATTTCTGCGGTTTCCAGATCTCGAATTTCACCGACCAGAATTTTGTCAGGGTCTTGCCGTAAAATGGCCCTCAGGCAATTAGCAAAGGTGTTGTCGATTTCCGAGTCGATAGGAATTTGAATGATACCGTCGATGTCATATTCGACCGGTTCTTCGGTGGTAATGATTTTTTCTGTGATGTCGTTGAGTTCGCTCAAAGCCGAATACAGGGTCGTGGTTTTGCCTGAACCGGTTGGGCCGGTGACCAACACAATGCCGTTGGGCTTGACCATGGTGGTACGAAATTCAGCCAAGATGTCGTCGTCCATACCGACTTTTGCCAAGTCGAGCGAGACCACACTTCGATCCAATAGCCGCATCACCACGCTTTCGCCAAACATGGTTGGCAGCACACTCACACGCAAGTCGACAGGGTGACCACCTACGCTCAATTCGATACGACCATCTTGCGGCATACGTCGTTCGGCGATATCTAAGTTTGCCATCACTTTAATTCGTGTGGTAATCGCAAACGCCAAGTGACGCGGTGGTGGCACCATCTCGAACAGCACACCATCCGACTTGATGCGGATGCGGAACTCTTCTTCAAATGGCTCAAAATGAATATCACTCGCATGATCTTTAATGGCCATCAGTAAGACCATGTTTAATAGCTTACGAACCGGCGCACTATCGGCCAAGGCTTCAGCATCGGTAATATCAATCGGCCCATCGCCTGATAGGGCAGCGGCCGCCGCCGCTAAAGCGGAGTCATTTTCCAAGTCTTGAACTAAGCTCTCGAAACTTTCTGAGTCTTGCGAATAATATCGATCCAGAGTTTTTTGAATATCGCGTTCGGTTGCGACCACCATCCGGATGGTAAGACCAAGGAACTGGCGGAGTTCGTCTTGGGTCGACAAGTTCTGGGGCTCACAAGTTGCAACCGTCAACTCATTCATATCTTCATCCATCTTCACAGGAATCACTTTGTAGAGTTGAGCCATTGGCTCAGTGATTCGCTGTAGTAAGTCAGGAGAGATGGAAACATCATCGAGACTAATCACCTGCATGTTCATCTGCTCGGCCAGTGCCTGAGCCAGTTGTTCATCGGTGACCAGACTCATGTCTTCGGCGATCTTGCCTAACTGCTGATGTTCGGCTTGCTGCTCTTGCTCTTCGAGCAATAGAAACAACTGTTCATCACTGATGAATCCAAGATCGACCAAAATTTGTCCGAGTCGGCGAACTGCCATTTTTAACTGCCTTTAAACAGAAGAGTGCGAAAGTTGAGAGGCTGTGGATCTTTTATTAAACAAAAATACCCTGCCCGTTATCTTTGGTCGTCTCCTCCTCCTTCATCGATATTTCGTTGTTCGTCAGCGATCCGGCGGGCCAGATCGATTGGGTGATGCGCCTTGCCCAGGGCCTCCTCCATAGTAACTCGCTCATCTTTCCAATGCCCGAATAAGGAATCGTCCATCATGATCATTCCATGCTTAGCACCTGTTTGGATCATGGAAGGAATACGGAACACTTTGTTTTCACGAATCAGGTTTTTAATACCAGGCGTACAGTTCAGTAGTTCGTACGCAGCACATCGACCACCACCGATTTTTGGCAGCAGCGTCTGTGAAAGTACACCAATCAAACCCTCGCCCAACTGAGTCCGAATTTGATCCTGTTGATTGTTAGGGAATACATCGATAATACGATTGATTGTTCCGGCGGCACTATTGGTATGTAGCGTGCCAAACACAACGTGACCAGTTTCCGCCGCGGTAATCGCCGCTTCAATGGTTTCTAGATCTCGCAATTCACCCACGAGGATCACATCAGGGTCTTGCCGCAATGCACGACGAATGGCTTCAGCAAAAGATGGAACATCCACGCCCACTTCTCGCTGATTCACGGTTGATTTTTTATGGTAGTGATAAAATTCAATCGGGTCTTCAATGGTAATAATATGATGATCTAGTGTTTCATTGATATTATTAATCACACTCGCCAGCGTGGTTGATTTACCTGAACCCGTTGGCCCTGTTACCAGGAATAATCCACGAGGACGCTTGCAAAGCTCCATCACTTTGGGCGGCAAACCAAGTTGCTCTGGCGTAAGCATGTCGTTCGGGATTTGTCGCAGCACCATCGAGATGTTCCCACGTTGACGAAACACCGAAACACGAAAACGTGCTAAGTCTGCAAATGCAAATCCAAAGTCAGTACTACCCGATTCCTGTAACTCTGTTTGGCAGCGTGCAGGCGAGATACTCTTCATCAGCGAAATGGTGTCTTCTGGTTCCAGGGTCATCGTATCAAGCTGACGCATACGACCATGTAACCGGAAGACAGGCGGTTGTCCCACGGTAATATGAATATCACTGGCACCCTGTTTAACGGCTGCCTGTAAGAGTTTGTCAATTAGGATCGTGGCCATTGGGAGTCCTCGTATAAGTTTCCGAATCGAAGTGCGAATGGCCGTACTTAAATTCAACAAACGCTTTGATCAATAAAACCAAGGCATAATAAACTGTGCCAGAGTCAATAAAATCAAATTGGTATAAAGGAAGTTTGGTTAATCAGAGCAACAATCGGAAACTGGCCTAATCTAAATTGAAAAAGGATGAGATGGCCGGAAGGGAAACCCTTGGTATTGCTTGATCTGATTTCAAATTGTTGATAGTCAATGGTGAGTAACTCAATACGCTACAAACCGAAGATGCCCTGCTGACTTGACAACAAGTTTGAACTAAACCTTTATAAAATGTTGTTGATAAGTGAATGAATAAGCCGTCCCGATGGAAGTATTATTCGCCAAACACAAATCCATTCAAGGAATTTGCGAAAAAAAGGATAAAGTGAAAAGTTGATAGTTAAAAATAAAAGCCTGAATGATGCGACCATCAATCCAGCGTAAGTAGTTAATCTTGCTCTGACCTCTTCGACACGCGGAAGACTTCCTCTATGGTCGTCACTCCACGCGTCGCTTTCAGCAATCCGTCTCGGTAGAGCGAATGCATTCCTTGACTCATTGCTGCCTTGCGGATGTCTTGAGTCGAGGCTCCATCGAACGAAAGTTCTCGAATTTTCCCGTTCATAGGCATTAATTCAAAGATTCCCATTCGTCCCTTGTAGCCACTACGCTGGCAGTTGCCACAGCCGCGACCCTTCATAAAGGTCGCACCGGCAATCTCCTCTGGCTTCAGGCCAGTTGACTCCAGAACGCCATCACTCGGTGTGTGCGGTTGCTTGCATTTATCGCAAATCACCCGTACCAAACGCTGAGCCACCACTCCAATTATTGTACTTGCAACTAAGTATGGGGGAACACCCATATCATTTAAACGTGTAATGGCACCGGGCGCATCGTTCGTATGCAGTGTACTGAATACTAAATGTCCAGTAAGAGCGGCCTGGATTCCCATCGAAGCAGTTTCTTGATCCCGCATTTCCCCAACAAGGATCACATTCGGGGCCTGTCGCAACATCGCACGAATAATCTTGGCAAAATCGAGACCAATATCATGGCGAACCTGGGTCTGATTGATCCCTGGTAGATAGTATTCCACCGGATCTTCCGCCGTAATAATCTTAACATCCGGACGATTCAACTCGTTCAAGGCGGCATAAAGCGTTGTGGTTTTGCCAGACCCCGTTGGACCTGTCACCAAAATAATTCCATTGGGACGCTTGATCAGGCTATTAAACTTAACCAAGTTCTCATCATCCAACCCTAATTGGCGGGTTCCGACCTTGATGCTGTCTTTATCCAAAATCCGCATGACGATCGATTGACCATGATTGGTCGGAATCACGCTCACACGAAGATCGATCTCTTTTGTGCCAACATCGGCCTTAATACGACCATCTTGGCATCGTCGACGTTCGGCGATATCGATGGAGCCCAAAATCTTGATTCTAGAAAGGATAGCACCCAACATTCTTCGGGGGGGGCTATCTCGCTCAACCAAAACACCATCAATTCGATAGCGAATTCGGACACGGTCTTCAAACGGTTCGATGTGAATATCTGACGCCCTAAGCTGCACCGCTTCGTTGATCATCAGATGGATCAAGCGAATCACAGGAGCACTGGAGTCATCGACCGAGTCGGTGTCGCCACCGCCCATCGTCATGGTGTCCTGCTCCATGGTATCGGTGAAATCGATGGCAGTATCGGTAAATTCCTGCAACATCGTATCGGCCGATTCACCTTCCTGCTGCCCATAGTAGCGGTTAATCGCTTCTAAGATGCTCTCGCGAGGTGCCAGTGAAACAGTCACTTTACGATTCAAGATGAATTGCAATTTATCAACCGTCTCGAAATCGAGTGGGTTATGCATAATCACCATAAGCGTTCCTTCATCCTCAGACATCGGCATAACCACGTTTTCACGGGCCACCGATTCAGGGACTAATTCAACTGCTGTAGGCGGAATCGTTGTTTCCGACAGATCGATATATTCGAGTCCATGCTCTTCGGCAATGGCTTTCATCACATCATCCGCCGATGCATACTCCAACCGGACCAATGCATCGGGTACTTCGATGTTGTGTTTTTCAGCCATTTGTTCGGCTTCAGTCAGTTGGTCAGGGCCAACCACACCGCGTCGAATCAAGATTTCCGCATAGCCACCAAGTGCTCCAGCCAAGGTGATATCCTCCGGAGTTTGAGATAAGGAATTAATAAGTGTTCTGAAAAGTCTATATATATAGGAAAGGGTCGGTTGTAAACAAGAAATTGTACCCTATTTACCCAGCATTCCTCAAAAAAGAAATGCTCAGTAGGGATATGGACAATCTGTGCAACAATCCTTCATCTTCTATTCTGGTTAGAGAAGCACCAGAATTCAATCATCCTACCTATGGATTCCTGATATCGAATACTTATTTTCTTCGGATTTAAGCGGCTAAAGCCACCACATTGAGGATTGAATCTGAGTATGAAATTATAGCTCAATTCTGAGAGCTCATTAATTTTGTAGCGTTCTACCTCGAGTTCCCTTGCGGTCATTCACAGTACACTTGCCATCTATCGGAGAAGACCCATTAACGCATAAAGCATTATGGTGTTAATACTTGCGACGATTCACCAAGGCTTATTGCTGGCAAATGGGTTGTTGCTAAAGTTTTCATCAAAGTGCGTGTCTCTTCTATTTATCCCTGAGATGGTCATGAAGAGATTATGTTGCCAATACGCCAATCCTCTCGTTTTTAAGCAGCCTGACCACAGCGCAGGAAGAACTTGCCGAATTTGTTTTTTTTGCTTTAAAACAGACAAGAATGCTATCGCTACTACCAACTTTCACGTTGACACCAATCGCTCTGGCGTCAATAATCGCCCGCCATTTGTTATGGGTGGCCTTGGCTATCACATTTCTTGCGATGCGTCTCAATGCAATTCAGAACCTATTCGATCCCAGTTATTGGGCTGATCAGTCTCGCGTGCACGGCAATCGCTTGCCCACTGTTTGCACAAGAACGGGCTTCACTGACCGTTGCGATGGAATTGGCCGATCAAGAAGAGCGACAGCTCTCATTTCAAAATCAAGAACAATACACGCTCTCCCCAGCAGAAGAAATTGGATTGGGGCAACCTGAAGGACTATCGAATCCATACGCCTTGAATTCAGGTAATCGTTTTCACCGTTTGGGAGTGTTCCCTGACAAGCTTGGATTTTTTCATAGCGACCCTGACGACCCAGGTCGTTATTCAGGCGAAGGTGCTCCGCTATTTGGAACCAGTTGGAGAAATCGGCCCTACCATGCAGACATCTTTTTTGGTTCATTGCTCACCGGTGATCTTGAGAAGGGTAGTATCTTCCAACGCAGTACTGCGATTTCTGGGGTACGTCTCGGCTACGATTTTGATCATTACTGGGGAGCCGAGATCCGTCTCGCCAAGGCAGATGCCCGTGTAAATTATGCGTCTGATCGAACACTTGCAGGCACCAGCAGTATTCTGATGGTCGACACCACGATGAAGTATTATCCGTGGGGTGATTCCCAGTGGCGACCCTTTGCCACATTGGGAATGGGTTACGCCAGTTTTGATTACCTAGATGCCACAGGCTTAGCCCGAAATCAAAGCTTGGTAAATATTCCCATTGGAGTCGGCATGAAGTATTATCTTCGCCCTTGGTTTATCTTTCGCACCGAGATGCAAGATAACATGACGATTGGCGCGAGCGGAATGAGCTCAATGCACAACCTCTCTTTCACCGGCGGTTTTGAATACCGCTTCGGCGGCCCCCGCCCGAGTTATACGCGGTAACTTGCTTCGACGAGTAGCGTCTCTCATCACTGCTAAATCGGAAATTCATCACAGCATCTTACAACGATGACCGTTGGATCTCTTTTGAAGATCGCCAGAAGATCGCGATTCAAATTAGCAACCAGCTCCGAACGATCAACACGACGAAAACGCCGCCAATTCCAATACTTGCGGGGTTGAGTGCCAACCTGCACACAGAGTGACAATGGCACGCCAGGCGGTTCCAAGTTTGGTTCTTCAGGCGGCCCTCCGTGTCTTTCGTAAATCTCGATCGCCGCTTCATCATTAGCACGGGGGAAACCGTAAACGCAGATTTCCATGCGGAACCCGTCGATTTTAGCAGGGACGTACCAACCCCAATCTTCACATACGACCCACGGGACGGCATAACCGCATCCGCCGAGTTCACCTTGGATGTATTCAGCGAGTGCCTTGCCGTAGATACCATCATTGTTCAATTCATCGGATTCGTTCTCCAACACACACAGGTGTGGAGCGTCGATTTCGATAAACTGATTGTTTTCCAATGGTATGCTGCCTTTGCTGCCTACAGATAAATTACAATAACCAAATCCCGCACCATTACGGCCTGGTACGGTTCAGTGAATTTAAACGTATCACACTATCGAAACGTTTTCAACAAAAACAAGAAAATGCTTGCTGACTATTTCGACAGATGACACAACCAATCGACCTTTTCGTGATTGACACCGCACAATCAGATGGATGGCGGCTATGCGTTTGTGCTTCGATTGAATCGATTGCTGGTGGGCATTACAATCGGTTATAAAATCATTCGGTGTAGACCATCCATCCTACGAAACTTGAAATACAAAAAGATTTCTCCCAAGAAAACTGTATGTCAATCGAATACGAGACAAGGACCGATTCCTAGAGTCCCGAATAGACTGGTCGAGAGGATCACAAACAACATGTACATTCGCGCACTACTCCTAGCCCTGCCGGTCGTTTTAATCGGCTGCAATGCATCGCAGTTCAGCGAGAAGCTTACCTCGCAATTACCACGAGCCGATGGTTCAATGCTTGAGGTGGAATGTATTTCCTACGTTGAACACAACAACGCTTTTGTCTCACCCACGTTAAAACCACAGCCACAGGTCACCGTGATCCTAGACGAACGGACCATTGTGGTTCATGCCGATAAAATTTTACTCAACGGCGAACTCTACGCATCTCTAGCGAGCGATGTCAAGAAACTACGCATCGAAATCACCGAAAATAGTTTTATTGTGACGGCTGATGGTGAACCCGTAACTAAATTGGCCGAGCCTGTAGAAACGGCAGATTAGTATTTCTGTTTTTTGTGGTGAACACCTGGGCGTTGTGATATATTCGTTTCTACTGTTCTATACTGAATCACAAACATGCGGGAAAACTATGCCTATCGTTCGTGGATAAATAGGTGTCCTGCTATAGGAATCTCACATGACATGGCTTCCATCAGACAATCTTTCCCCATCTGACGTCCTTAATAGTGCATTAGTTGATTCACTCGAACATCGATGGGAAGATGCGCTTCGGAAGTTCCTTTGGTTCCACGAAGCTTCCCGAGGGGAACCTCGCATGGAGGGATTTAGACTCTCCTTTGCACTCGGATACTGGATGGATCTGGCGGCACAATACCCGGCCGCAATGGACGCATTCATCAAGCTTCGTGACGATACAGAGAAAACGTATCGTGCGAATAGTGGAGATTTCGAGTCATTCCTTGAAGTCTCTTCACTCAATCGATTTCTCGACAATAATCGACGAACGGTCGATCTGTTTATGGAGATTTCAAGAGACGCTCCTGAAAACGCGATGCGTATTTATCACATTGTGGAGGAGGCACTAGTCGCTGAGGGAATGTATCAAGAATGTGCTCCTTTTCTTGAATGGAAAAACCGCATGGAAATATCGATAAGCGGCTACAAGATTGGATTGGAGGTTGAAGAGGAATTCGAGCAGGACGAAAGTTGCTCGCCTAAGTCCGCGCGAAAACACTTTCAGAATAACACCGCTACACTTGTTGCTCTACTCTCTTTGAATACTCGGAGAGAAGAAGCTGAACAGGTTCGTGAGTTGAGTCTTGCCGTTCTAGACGATAATGAGTTTCGTATTGTCTTAGAGAGGGCATTGGCAGGGCTGTTTCCTGAAGCTGAAGACGACTGGTCCGTGCGGAATCATCTCTAGTAGCAGCCTTGTGAATTGGATCATTCCATGCAAGAAACCACACAACACAATCTCCCTCTGCCACGCTGGTGCTTTGTTCTACTGGCCGTGCCTACCTTTTATATGCTGTTGGCTTTTCTGAGCCTTGCCGTGTGGGTATTCACTTCGATATTAATGGGGCAAGTCGGAGGTCCGCCAGGATGGATGCTGCCTGCATTAGGTTTTGCCTTGAATGTCACGTTCGTCATGTGGCCCATTTATTTCGTCTGGGTCTGTTTTTCAAAGCGGCTGACTTGGCGTGAAAAAGTGGCGTGGGGTTTCATTGTGCTCTATGCGAACATGCTTGGCATGCCGGCTTTCTTCATCTTTATGATCCGTCGCTACTTGGGTTTGGAAAAACGCATCAACAAACGGGATGAGGGTGCGTTGGATCGGCTCTTGAAACGCAATAAAATCAACAGAGATCGGCTGTCGTCTGGCCAAATAGACATATTACGGAAACACTGCCGCTATCACCGTTGGGGCAAGTGGGCTGCTGTACCAGTGTGCGTTCTTGCAGCGACTGTAGTCTACGCGGGGCTAGTTGTGTTTCCGAACAATCTCATTTCAGGTTTCGCAGACATGTCACAAACCCACTTGATTATTTACTCGGCAACTGGCACTCGGAAAGAAGTGCTCCCCGATCCTGAACTTCAAAAGCTCCAAGTACAAGCCATCATGCAGTTCGGCACCGGGTTTGGCATCACAGCAGGCATGGGCCTGTTCGGTCTGTTTTGGCCCATGATGCTGCTCTTGGGTAATTGGCACAATCGAGCCTTGATCAAATTCCTGCAAGCGGCTGATGAAGGGCCGTAGAATGAATGGTCTCTAACAAAAGATTCTCGAACACCAAACATTCATCACCAAAAGCTTCCTTTCGGGTGCCACTGGCTTCGCCAGTGTGAAGTGTAATTTGGGTTTCAAATGCTGCTTTGATCACAAGTCAGATAGCGTAAGTCTTGAAGTTGACCGCCGTTCATCCAGGGTAACCGCATCTTCGGTTTTGCAGAACGCGTGCCACTTCACCCTACTCTTGAAAGCACGATTGCTCAACTTGTGTTGAACTCTTTTAATATCGAAGATCAATCGCAGCACACACTGGCGAAGCCAGTGGCACCCAAGAAAGGGGCTCTTTGGTTGGAAATATGTCAGTGTCACTTGTCGAAATTAACGTACTTGTTGAGATAGTGATTCTATCCCGTTTTTCAAGACTGTTTCAATTTCGGAATCCAAAGGGTTGTTCACTCCTTTGAGCCCGTCGTAAACAGTTGACGCCCATTGAAAGTATTCAAGTTGTCTGGAAACAGTCCATCCTACAGGTGGATCAAGAAGAATCGACTTTAAGTTACAAGTTTTGTCTGAAATTTTGATTAGTTTCGCTCCAACGCTTTTTTTAGGAGCATTTAATATTTGCAATCGCTTTCTTTCCGATTTTTCAAGCGATTTATCATCAGTGCATTCCAGTACAAGGCCAAGGATGTTTTCACCAAACGATTCTCGAATCTCCTGATTGGTCGTATTGGTATCTTCAATCGTATCGTGAAGCAATGCAGCAATTAGAATTTCCTCATCGACAATCTTTCCGACACGATTCAGATGCTCGGCCACCTCGATTGGATGGTTGATATAGGGTGACGCCGCACTGTTCTTTCGTCGTTGGTCTTTGTGCTTTTCAGCTGCAAAATAGATGGCGTGAAGCAATTGGTTCATAGTTTTCCAAGCAGAATAAAAGATTTCAAACCGCAAAAATACAATAACCAAATACCGCACTATTACGGCCTAGTGCAGATCAGTGAAGCTTAAATGCATCACAGCATCTAGGCGGTTTCTTCAAAAAAGAAACTGACCTTTTGCGTGGCACTGGCATCTTGCCAGTGTGAAGTGTGGTTGGGGTTTGAATAGCTTCTTTGATTTGTTTTTAATAAATCAAGTTGGTGGGTAGATACAAGCTGCAGCACTGGCAAAATGCCAGTGGCACACGTTTGCCTTCTCGTGACTGACACCGCACAACTACTTCCCTTTCGGAATTGAAGGAGTCTATTCCTTCAAAACCATATCAATACACATAACCGCCGCTAAAATGAGTTTTCTGACATCGTTATTTTCAGGTACATCACTCGATATCTCTAATACATAATTATCAGCACTGGTAAACATTTCCTTACCTAATCCGGCCCACTTTTTTGAGACATGCGCGAATTGCTTTTCGCCGTTTTTAAAGTAAAAGTCCCAGCCAGTCCATTTACCTTGTAATTGACAAACCACTTGATCGTTCTTATCGAGTACATCAAATTTTCCGCCAATGGAAAAGAACTTTTGTTGAAATCCGCCGAGAACCTTATTGTTCTGATCGGTGACAACAACTTTCGATAGGAAGATAGAAATGCCTCGCTGAATACGAACGACAAGCTGCCCATCTGGCGTGGTGACTTGAACATCGAATGGCGTCATGCGTTTATAATCGGTGAACCGTAGCATCTTGGTGAAAATGCCTAACGAAGGTTCTCTACACTCCATAATGATATTGCCTGTTTCAGGATCATGAATATCAAAATTATTAGCGGCCTTGAACATGCCAACATGCTCTTTCACTAAAAATAGATTCTTATTGATTACATGGCTCATATTAAATTTCTTCCTCTTGAGTTAACAGAGATTAGGCCTATAGTGGATCAGTGACTTTGAATGTATCACACTGGCTAGGCGTTTTCAACCAAACCCATAAACTGCTCTCTTGCTACAACGTACTTTGTTCAATGAAACCAAAACGCAAACCAAAGAACGCCGAAGGTGTTCTACTCCATAGCCCAGGGTCAGCGACATGGTCGCGCCACCCTGGGTGAGGCTTTCGCAAAGAAATGTACTCTGTAGGAGTACCACCTGCACTGGCATTTGTGTAACGCTTTCAGCGTTGGGGGTTGAATTAAGAATTTCATCCTAGGGTACGCTTCGATGCTTTGCATCTTGCGTGCCCTAGGCTTTGGAGTAGAACACCTGGGCGTTCGTGGCACCCGAAAATGGCCATCGAAGCAGGTCAATCTTTCTTCAAGAACCTGTCTGCAAACTTGATGTATTGCTGCCAGTCATAAGCTGTCACGTCATGTTTTCCTGTTCTGAGGTGATAGCCAATCGTTGTGTGAATCGGTTGGTCGGGCTTGGGCATAGCGTGCTCTGACAGGTTTGCCTTATCGAAGAGTTCATAGACGGGGCTCGCATATTTCGCGGCCAGAAACTCGCCTTTGGGATCGGCCCATTGATCTTCCGTAGCACTGGCAACGTAGAGTGGCCGAGGCGCGACGAGCGCCATCAGCATGTGCTGGTCTACCGGCAAGTCGTGTTCTCTCTTTTGGTACTGGTGATGATTGGTGCAGAACCAATAGCCGACCGGTTTGATGATGTGGTGAATTCGTTCGCCGTAACAACGTCGGTAAAGGGCCGCTCCGCCACAGCCGGAATTATTGCTGATCACCATGGCGAATCGAGTATCCTGAGCGCCTGCCCAAAGTGCGGATTTGCCAAGTCTTGAATGACCGATCACCGCGACTTTCGACGCGTCGACTTGTTCGTCCGTTTCCAAATAGTCGAGAGTTCGTGACAAGCCCCAGGCCCAAGCACCGATGGAACCCCACTCCTTCGGTTTCGGTTTCACTTGGCCTTTGTCATAGAACAAAGGATGAATACCGTCGGTGAAGTCATTGCGGTAATTGTCGGGGTCGATTTGGTCTCGATGAACGGTCGCCAGTGCATAGCCGCTGTCGATGATCGTTTCCACTTGCCAACGACTTGCCTTGGCGCCGCGTTCTACAGCATTGCCTCGCTCAATGATTGCCGCGTCTGCATGGATCGTATGATTGCCATCGAAATT
>NVWB01000154.1 GCA_002733575.1 Blastopirellula sp.
ACGCGAACCAAGGTGTTCAGCTTACGGTTACCCTCGGAGGCGTTGTAAGGAAAGCTGTAGCAAATGATCTGCAACAGTGGTCCGTTGAATTTCCTGCATTGAAGGCTTCTTCAAAACCAATAACTATGACAGTTAACTCCAGCCATGGTTTTGACAGAACTGTTAGCAACATTCTTGTAGGAGATGTCTGGTACCTGACTGGTAGTACATTGCTAACTGGTGAATTGGCTTACAATCAACGCGATAAAGACGCAAAGATCCCGGCGCCCATGCCGCTCGTTCGTGAGTTCAGGAGAAAAACCTCGGCAAGTTCATTTACTACCCCAAGAAAGCGCAAATTTGAAACTGGCGGTGGTAAATACCGTTCGTCATGGCAGATTGCTGATTACTCTACAGGCGGTGAAGGCGTTACAACATTTGCTTATCATTTTGCAAAAACTCTAAATCGTCAAGGAATTCCACAGGGCTTTATAACAATGTCTTCAGGGCAGGGCGGGAGTAATAAGCAAATCGCTTCCCCACTGTCATGGACATCATTCAATGGTGTTAAGGACATCAAGAATCCAGAGTTTAAAGCTCGTCTTGATGAATTGCTCCTGCAGTACCCTAACTCTGACGTTTCAAAGAAGGCAATTGATAAGCATGTTGAGGAAGTTCAAGCGGCAGTCAAGACTATTGTTGATACCAGAAACAGTGGAGGTGATATGTCTAAAGATGTTCCGCTTCAGCTTCCAGCATTCCCTCAATCAGGTAAAAGCAGTATAGTCAAACCAGACACGATTCCAACTTATGCTTATAACTGGTGTGTTAGCCCTATGACCCCCATGGCAGTGGCTGGTGTCATTTGGATTCCTTCAGAAAACAATATCGGTTACACGCCTGCAGACTACGCTGCTGAATTGGAGATCTATGCAAAAAGTCTAGCAAATACTTATGGCCAGGAAAAAGTTCAGTTCTACTACGCTCAACCTGCAAGCTCATTGGTTAACGGCATTACAGAACCCAAGGTTCCAGATGCAAAGAGTTTTACTTTTGATAAGTGGCCAAAAAAATTAAACGATTTTGCTACTGAGATGGCAAAGCTCGTTGAATAGATAGATGTGCTGTTCTAGCCTAACGACTTTCGTTGATTCATTTAAACGATTGTCAATCCACACAAAAAATGGGGCTATCATCCATAAAGGAGAACTTAAAACATTCGAGGCTGTCGATTAACTATTATGTCTTCTTCAATGTTAACGCTACTGGTATACGCGTCCCTAAGTAGTAACGTGAATTCACTCTAATTTGTTAAAGATCATGATGATTGATTCATTTTATTTCTGGTTGATCGCGGCCTGCTTGCAATTGAATTAGTGGAAGGATGTTCACGCCGAAGGTCGCTGGGCTAGTACACCACTACGACGTCGATCGCGGTAACCAAAGAGTTGAGACGGGCGACGAAAAGGCGCGTAAGGGCATTGAACTGTTAGGGCAGTCCACCTTATTTAGCTTTGCCCAGGTTCCTGGATTTATACGGTTTTTCCACTTCAAGCACAATTCGCATAGCATTGGCAACTTTTCGTTTGTAGCCGTAACGGGCTGCTGACCTTACGAATTCCCAGGCACTGCCCGAGTTACCTCCCCGGAGTACACGTCTTGAGGCTATGTTTATACCATTCCCGCTGTCCAGGGTCGGCCCAGTGGGGTCGGTGACTGGGCCAGATGGATAATCGGCCAGGATATCGCTGCACCACTCAAACTTGTTGCCCGGCATATTGTAAAAACCCCAGGGGTTGGGAAGGTTCTGGTCCACGTCAATGGATCCCAATTTAAGATCTGGCTCGCGGGTATCGTAATTCGCATAGTCACGGGTAATGCTTTTCCCGGTAAAATGGGGCGTTGTTGTTCCCGCCCGGCAGGCGTATTCCCACTCGGCCTCCGTGGGCATGCGGAACTTGCATCCGGAATGGAGGGATAGCACTTCCATGTACTTCACTGCATGATACCAGGCGGCTGAAGCGGGTTTCCTATCCTTTACTACACCGGAATAGTTTTTTCGTTTGTATGCTTTAGGCATGACCTCGTAGTACTGTTCTTTAGTCATTGCCGTTGCCGCAAGGTAGTAAGGTTTGCTTAGGGTAACCTCGTGTTGCCTTTCATCAGCATAACGGCCAGGTTCATTTTCGGTTGAGCCCATCATAAAAGTACCGGGTTCAACCAGGATCATTTCTATTTCCACCGAGTCATTCAATATAACGGTTAAGTTTTTCACTTTGGCATCAGGGCGTTTTGAAAAGCTGACCTTTACTTTCGGCTCGGGCAGGTTTGACAGGGCCTCTAATCGTGCAGCTTCAAAGGCTTTGGCCTCGATGTATCCCTGCACATTCAAAACTTCAATTTCATCCAGGGCCGCCTTGTATGACGCATAATCTTGTAAAGAAGCCGTGGCGACATTGGGATTTGTGCCGTGTACATATTCCTCAAGGTTGGTGTAGCCGTCCTTGTCTGCATCGTTTTTGTGGTCAGTCGGGTCCGCGGAACTCAATCCGTGGGTGCTTTCCCATTTATCTGCCATGCCGTCTCTGTCATTGTCGACGGGAGCTTTTGTGGACTTATAAACAGGCCAGCCACCCACATCGTTCTGGGAGTTTATGATGGCCCCTTTACCGGTGCGAATATCGTTGATAATTCTCCGGTCAACCGGGTCACGCGCTGGGAGAACGGCCCCTGCTTCATTCAATACAAGTTCATAAATTTCTTCCCCTGTTTTCTTTTTCAATGGCGGATATGGAAAAGGGGTGCTTCGTTTATCGAATTTTCCATCACCAGAGGTGACCAAAAGCCAGTTGTCTTTGGCAGATTCTGGGTTGTTGGTGTGGTGGTTATCTGCCGCATGAATACTGTTTAGGATACCGCCCACGTTAAACGCGATTGTGCTGCGGCTCTCTTTTGTAGAGGGGCCTGGTTTATAATAATTGCCCACAAGGTTGATGCGGACATGTTCATCATTATTCGAATAGCCTGGCGTACTGCCCCAGTTATAAAAAACGTTGTTTCGCAAATCAAAAACAGCACCGGGCGACACTCCGTCACTCCCAAACTTGGGGTTGCGTGAATTGTTGTGGACGTAAATATTGTGCAGCATCGAAATACCGCCGTAGGAGCCCCTGATAACGGAGCCCATGCTGTGGCCTCCCTTAGGATGATACGATTTGTACAGGCATTCAGAAATAATGCTCCACTGGACAGTACTCCTTTCTGAACCGATAGTAAAAACTTCGTCCGTGGCCCAGCCCGCTGAACAGTGATCAACAATGACATTGGAACTGGGAATATCTGACAATTGACCGGAGTTATCCACGACCGATCCTATATCTATGGCATCACTTTCCAATCGATGAACATCACCCACACGCACACGCAAATACCTGATAATTGCTTCATCAGCCCACACCGAGAAGGAGTAATCTTTAAGGCAGATACCGTCACCCGGGGCTGTTTGTCCAGCAATCGTTATGTAGGGATGTTCAATAATGAGAGGTCTTTTGAGTTCAATAATACCGCTGACCTCGAATACAACCGTGCGGGGCATAACGGCTTCGACCGCCTCCCGAAAACTTCCCTTGATGACAGGTTCATTGACGCCGTAATCCTCAGTTGTTGTAACGATAAATACTTGGCCGCCCCGGCCCCCTTTTGTAAAGGCGCCAAAACCCTGGGCTTCGGGGAAGGCAGGTGTTATTGTCTGGGCTGAGACAGAAGCACAGATACACAAGGTGACAATCAGCAGAATCAACTTTTTCACATTGTTCATAAAAACACCAATTACTTGATTACGGTTTAGGGAAATATCGCATACTGCTATAGCGTTTATACGAATCAAATACTTCCTTATCAGGCCCGGTCACACGGGGATCTTTAGATGCTGTAAGCTCTGCCCGCAGTGCTCTCTTAAGTGTCTTAAACGTTTTATCATAACTTTGATCACTGGCGATGTTATTCACGCAATAAGGATCTTTATTAAGATCGAATAATTCATATTCTGGTCGTTTGCCAAATGACAATTCAAAGAATGGTTTCATTTCTGATTGGCCATGACGTTCAATGATAATCGACTTGGTCGGGCTGCCATCCACATCGGTAAACGCCCAATCTTTATGATGCACACCCGCTTCATCAATACCATACATGGGACGCAATACAGAGCTACCTTCTTCTTTGAGCGATTGCGGTGCCCCTGCCGGCCAACGATCATATTTAGCATTCCAAATCAATAAATGGTCTTGGCTATGAATCACCCGCTGGGGGTAACCCCAGTTTTCATATCGCGAAGATGAATGACGCTCACGCCCTGCATACACATAAGCTTTATCTTTGTTAACGATGCCTTGCTTGTTCGAAGTGAGTATCTTGGTGATACTTTTGCCAGCCATCGGCAACATGCCATCGTTTGAAGTACCTGTGAGTTCTAAAACCGTTGGCGCCATATCAACAAAGCTCACCATGTCATCCACAACCCGTTTGCCCGGAAACGCTTTAGGGTAATAAACCACCAGTGGCACATGCACTCCATACTCATAGGCATTTGCTTTCGCCCGAGGAAAAGGCATGCCGTTATCTGCAGTGACAATAATGATCGTATTATCAAGCTCACCGATCTCTTCTAAATAGGCAACCATCCGGGATAAATGCAGATCAAACCAATCGATTTCTACCGCATAGTCAAGCAGATCGCCGCGAACGGTTTCATTGTCAGGTAAAAATGCTGGCACTGTGACATCCGATAGTTTTTTACCATGGCGCACCCACGAATCTTTTTCATACGAACGGTGCGGCTCTTTACACCCATACCAGAAGAAAAATGGTTTATCTGCTTCCTTTTTATTCATAAAGAATTTAAAGTTTTCAAAATAGTTGTATGACTTAATCCCATCACCATACTGATCACTCTCGCCATTCTTTGAATAATTAATATCTGAATGCATCACACCACCGGCATCTTCGATGCGAAACAATGAATCAGCATCACCCTTTTCTGCATACTCAAATGGACCAACCCCTTTACCTGTGCAGCCGGTAAAATATCCGTTGTTATCAAGCAAATCGATAAACGGTACATATTTTTTTAACCAACCTGAAGAATGCTGACCTGATTGTTCGTTTTGCCAATGATACCTTCCTGTAACCAAAGAACTACGTGACGGCGCACACCCAGGCGAACCTGCATAACAATGGGTGAAATATACTCCACCTGCTGCAAGCTTATCAAACGCAGGTGTTTTCACAAATTGGCAACCAGCAAAACCGGTATGCGCATAAGATTGATCATCACTAATGCAAAAAAGGATATTCGGCTGACGTTGCTCCTTAGCAGTTGCACTATTGGCAAAGACTGTAACCGCCAGCACAACAACTAGCACGCTGACAAACACTTTAATTTGAACTATTATTTTTATCATCATAAGTTAAAATTCCTATTCGAGGTCGTATCTTTACGAAAGAATCACTTGAGAATTTCCTTGCCAACAGGTATTCCTTTAATGGCTTAGCTGACTCTTATGTAAGGTGATTTCATGTTGCTTCTCATTATCAATTTTACCAATGCGAGCATATGCTAGAGTAAGCCCATAATATGCCTCCAGATCATGTTCATGAATCCCCAAATACTCTTCAAAATATTTAATTACTAAAGCATCTTTGTTATTGTGCAGATCAGTAATCCGGTCGCGATTATTCTTTTTATACTGCTTTATTTCTTGAGGAATAGCAGGAAGCCTATCCTTGTTATTCTTGTCTTTGTTTTGTGCAAGCACAGGGCTGCCGGATATTATTAATGATAGACCTATGAGTATAAAGTTTCTTTTATTCATCATTAGATTGCTATTCCTCAGGTGGGTGCGTAAAGACTCAAAGATTAGGGTTGTTGATCGTATAAGGTAACTAGTCAGCGGTTTCACGGCTGCATCAAGTGGTTATGATTTATTGTAGCCGCTCAATGAATGTAGGCCCTTTTTACTTCTCTATTGCATTACCACTATTTAATTCTGAATTCTGACATCGATCATTGTTGCCCATGCGGTCCATTTTTGAATGAGCGATTCAATCAATTCAGGATGCCAGATAACGTCCAATTCGTCAGTCCGACGGAATGCGGATCTGTGGTAGCTGATGGATATTTATAAACGGGACCGCATCCATTTTAATTCTGTGTCAAACTGTTGATGTATTCTTCAAGGTTTGTGAATCCATCAGAATCCCTGTCATCGTTTCTATCCTTAGCATCATTTGGGTTCAGTCCATTTGCTGTTTCCCAGGCATCAGCCATGCCGTCTTTGTCAGCGTCTGTTGGTGCAGGCAGGGATTTTAATGTTGGCCATCCTCCCACTTCGTCCTGGGAATCAGGAACTTTTCCGGTGCTCGTTTTCACCTCATTTATTATGCGTTTATCACATGCATCCCTGCTCTTAGATGCGCCGGCATATTTTAAAACTTTGCGATACGCATGTTTTGCTGTATCTGTCGCTGGTTTATCAGCACCGTGAACCAGTTCACCCGGCAGTTCCCATATTTCTTGCGTTGTGCTGAGATACTTGTCACCATCTTGTAGATATTGAATGGCTGAGAAATTGTCATCTGTCCAAGCTGGATTCCAGGTAAACACATTGCCTGATACAAAACCCCTTGGAGTTGGTCCTTTACCCGGCTTTGCTTTTACCCTTAGTGGAAAAATACCCGTTTTAGTGTCCGGTCCTTTTTTATAGTAATTATTGATAACATTACGCCGGGCGGCACCCAAGTTTGTTTGTCCACCTGAATTGTAAATTAGATTATTACGAAAATCGATAATAAGATCTTCAGGCGTGAGCTCAGCGCCTCCCATACTGGGATGCCTGGCAAACGTCGAGTGAAGCAAGTTATGATGAATGCTTATGTTTTTTGTTGTTTCCCTGAAAGACCCAAGCTTTGAATGAGACGCCCCTTCATAATGTATCGTGTCGTGCAAAGTTTCTCCATAAATGGACCATTGCAAAGTGAAATGGCCTCCCACCCGGTTATCATGAATAGCATCAATGCCCCATCCCGCAGAGATATGATCAAATATGACGTCCGAAATTTTTGAACTTGTGATGCAATCAGCGCCGCTGGAAGCGCCTTTATTTTGATCGCCCATCCTAACCCTGATATACCTCATGATGATATCATTTACCTCATCAAATTTAAGGCCGTAATCCTTTAAGCAAATTCCATCACCAGGTGCAGTTTGTCCAGCAATGGTTAGATAGGATCTTTTAATAGTTATTTCACTTTTAAGCGCTATCGTTCCTGATACAGCAAACACGATCGTCCTTGGTCCACTCATATTCTCAATGCCGTTGCGTAGTGAACCTTCACCGTCATCGTTTAAATTAGTGACAATATAGACATCGCCTCCACGACCACCTTTGGCAAATCGGCCATAGCCCTCGGCGCCAGGGAAGGCGATCGTTTCAGTGTCTTGCCCGCTGGCAATTCCGATCGATAGAAAAAAAAGCAATGCTGCAATGCGTGGGAGAATCATTGTTGTATTCCTTGGTAAATTTATATGGCTCGAATGTCTTTTGGAGAAAAGTGTAAGGCACACACAAATCATGGATTAAATTTTGTTTCAGTCGATCACATGATTGATGCTGTTGGAAATCGAATTGATGCGTCAATTTCTACTACTTGCTGTATCTAGGATATCACGTAAAGCTACTGGATAGAACTACTAGAGTCTTGGATAAATGGGTTTTCTTCCATTGGCAATTCGGGCGAGAACAGCTTCCCAATTGGGGCGTTTGGGTTTTGGAGAGTCACCACGGATCTGATTTTTCAATTATCTTTAGGGCTGCGATATTCACGGACAATTTGTAACTCAATTAATGCGTCAATAATTTGCAGACGTAACCTTGAATATCTTGGAAGAGATTTCGCACGCTGGCACTCGCGGCGTTGAAGAAAGCGTTAAAAGACCAGCCCCACAAATATATTACTTGGGTTGGCAACAAAGCCATCAACGACTTGCTAGGGACAAAAGATCGGGTAAAGTAACATTATACCGTACCGCAGGCGGTTCCTTTCCCGAGCAAGTCCCATGGCGAGTTGAAGACGATGTCTATTTACAAAGTTAATGACGCGGCGGTATGGTTCGCAGCAGTTTGGTTTGTCGCGTTTTGGTGCGGAGCGATGGCCAGCGCACAAGTGCCGGCAGATTTGAGTGCGAAGCAAGGCAAATTGTTATACCAGTCGGCGATGGATTCCAAAGAGAGTGTTCAGGGGTGGGTGATGGAGGGGCCGGGAACGGTCGAGTTTGCCGACGGGTGGATGAGCATGAAATCGCCGGGCGAGAAAATGCATCATGTCTTTTGGTGCCCAGAAATATTTCCGGAGAGCTTTGTGGCCCAGTGGGAGATGCAGAATCAACATCTGGAGGCAGGGCTGTGCATCGTTTTCTTTGCGGCGACGGGCTTGAAAGGGGAAGATGTATTGGATCCGTCATTGCCCAAACGAGACGGTACGTTCAAGCAGTACAACAAAGGGGGCCTGAAGAATTATCACATCTCCTATTACGCTAACACACCCAACAAGCCCAATCGCAAAATGTCACACCTGCGCAAAAACCCTGGAGCCAACATGGTCAGTGAAGGGATGCGGGGGATCGAGGTCACGAGCTCGGCAGTGCATCAGATAACGCTCCTTAAAGAAGGCCCCCGGATTCGACTCTATGTGGACCAGCGGTCTATTATCGATTGGACCGATGATGGCACGATGAACGGCGAACCTCGGGGAGCCGGGAAATTCGCCCTGCGACAGATGCAGTGGACTCAGTTTCGATATCGCAATTTCAAGGTGTGGGAGGTCAAGTGAGTTTGTGCCATCGGCGTGAGCCGATCAGCAACTTGTTTGACCACGCACATCACAGCTTCGCAAGTGGAAAGTGAACGATGAATAAACCAAGTATTATTCTCGCCGGGTTATTGTGGGCTGCGGTTTCGGTTTCGGCGGCCGATCGTCCGAATATTTTATTTATCATCACCGAACAGAATTATGCGGATGTGATGAGTGGCGTGATGGGCGAGCGCTATTTCAAAACACCAAATTTGGATGCATTGGCAAAACGAGGGATGCGTTTCGATCGCGCTTATGCGTCGAATCCAATTTGTGTTCCCTCTCGAAACTCCATTTTCACCGGTTACTATCCGTTTGAAACTGGCTTGCAACACAACGCCAAGAAGTCGCTGCCGACGCAGATGGTTTGCATGGGAAAGCACTTCAAGGATGCGGGGTATGACACCGGCTATTTTGGGAAATGGCATTTAAACATCAAGTCGGACGATGTGGCACGGCATGGTTTTGATCAAACTGGCGTGCTCCAAGGAAAGGGGCATGATCATGAGATCCCAGCACCAGCCATCGCTTTTATTAATCAGAAACGTGACAACCCGTTTTTGCTCGTGACTTCTTTCACCAGTCCCCATGACATCTGTGAAATGGTGCGTGGCGAGAAGATACCTGGTGGCAAGATCGGGGATTTTCCTGATCCAGAGGATTGTCCACCGCTGCCTGTTAATTTCGCGCCGCCGATTGATGAAACGGACAGCATGGCCTTGATGCGTAGAAGCTATCAAGTCACAAAGATGACGCCGATTGTCGATTTCACTGCCGACAAATGGAGGCAGATGCGTTGGGGATATTATCGTCTGATTGAACGGGCCGACCGCGAAATTGGGAAAGTACTAACTGCTTTGAAAGAAGCAGGACACGAACAAGACACGCTGGTCATCTTTACTGCCGATCATGGCGATTGCACCGGTGTGCACCAGTTTGCTCAAAAGACGGTGTTTTATGATGAATCTGCACGCATTCCTCTGATTATTTCTTATCCGGGGCACGTTGACGTGGGCGTGACACGCAAGCTTGTGAACGTCGGGATAGACACGCTGCCCACCATGTTAGATTTCGCGGGAACCAGTATCCCTCGTCAATTCAAGGGCCGTTCCTTGAAGCCCGTTTGTGAGGACTCAAATGTGGCAGTGTGGCGTGAGTTCATTGTCATATCCAATCACATGGTACAAGGTGCCTTACCGAGAGGGGAAACCAAGGTGCCTGAGTGCCGAGGGCGAATGGTGCGGACGGACGATCATAAATATGCGGTTTATGATCTGGGTGAACATCGTGAATCGTTGGTCGATATGGAGAAGGACCCTCATGAAATGCAAAACCTGTCACGCGATTCGGAGTACAAGGGTGTGCTGAAGAGACATCAAGATCTACTGAGGAAATACGCCGCCGACACGGGAGATAACGAAGCGGTGGAGATCTTGCTAGGAGTGGAGTAGGAACAGACCACCTGGCCGTTGACTACCCATCGGTGGCTGAGGCCCTGCATTTGATTCCTCAATATACCCATCAACAAATCAGTATGAGCGATGTGATTTCGAATGTCGCGCAGTGGTTTAGAAAAAGCTTTCCGCGAACACCACCTTCGGCTCGCAATAAACAATCATTCCAGAAGAGCAATCGGCGTTCAATAATGAAGTCATTGACTATAAATTGGTACAACGAGCAGCGACTCCAAACGATGTCCACTTCACTCGTGCTGTAGCCAATGAGCAACCACGGTTTGAATCGCGCGAGCCAGAGGACATCGCGGAGCCAGCCTCACAACGACCCTGCTACCTCTGACAGCTCAGCTCGGAAGCGTTCGGCTAATTCGCGTCGGTGCGAATCACCAGACTTAGCTGGCTGAATCCGCTGGACTCATCGGTTTGGCCAACGTTGTGTTTTTTTGAGCTTCTCGAATTACGGGCGGTGTTGTCGACCGAAGTGTCGAACGGAAGCGTGGAATATGAGATATCAGCTCAAGAGGTAATGACTCATTAGCGTTGTTTCTAGCGTGTGCAAGCCAAGACTAATTCCGGGAGCTATTGAAAGTACGAGTTCGACCATTTACACTTGTGGCATAGAGTACGATTCGCATTGTATGCCGCGAAACTGCTCACTGGTGTCAGGAAAGAGTGGTTTTGTCGTTGATTTCAGATTGGAGTCGTGATTGTGAACTTAGTGAGTTTCTTGTTGATTTCGACAGGGTTTGTCTGTCTCTCAGAATGTCCTTTACTTGCTGATGAAGCAAACGTCATTGAGTTTTTCAAAGCACGGGGTGATTCCGTTGACGTTGATGATCAGGGGCACGCTGTCAGGTTAATGGCACGTGGCACGCCGCCACTTTCGGTAGAGCAACTTCAGCAGATCGGTGAGTTGACTCATCTTACGAATGTCGGCATCAATATGTCGCCGGCCAATGACTCTCAATGGGGATTTTTGGCCAAACTACCGAAATTGAAACAGCTCAAGATATGGCATGGCCATCATTTTAAGTCACTCGACATATTCAATGGCTTACCCGTAGAAGAACTGACCATCGGCGGGTGTATGGGATTGTCTCGTCTCAACCAATCTGACAAGGTACAGAACGTCATCATGACACTGGATAAGCTGCCCAACGTCAAGAAGTTGGTGCTTTATCACTCACCTTTGGCGCCCGATGATGCGCATTTGGAACACATTGTGAAGTCGTTTCTAGGTGTGACCCAATTGCGTGTAGATTTTATTGCACCGGGTCGTGCCCCAAGTCGTATCACCGTAAAGGGACTTCGCAGTTTGAGCCGATTGCCACTGACTCATTTGACCATTGAAAATGCGGATACTCTTTCTGGGGAAGATCTGGCGGTACTGGCCTCGATCAAAACACTCAAGCACCTCGAAGTATTTACTGCCAAAGGCTCCAAGACTTCAGAAGACAAGTACCGGGCACTTCTGATGCAATTTGAAAAGCTACGGCCGGAAATCAAGGTTAGCTATGTAAACCGTTGACGCCATGCTTCTGCCATCGGCCATTCCGCGTGAACATTTCAGAAAATAGGGATAACATGGAAAATAACTACAGCACCCGAAAGAGGATTCAACATCGACGTCACTTTTTGAAGGGCGCCGGCGTCACATTGGCATTGCCCATAATGGAGTCTTTGGTTTCTGCAGACGACTCTTCCGAGAACGCAGCAGAACAGGCCAACCCTAAAAAACGACCCTTGAAGCGGATGGTAATTCTCTCGAACGCCTTCGGAATGTACCCCTCCGCCTTCTTTCCCGAGAAAGCGGGTGCTGACTACCGAATGCCAGAATTGCTAAAACCGCTTGAGCGTTATCGGCAGGAAATGACGGTTTTCTCGAACCTGGATCACGGCCTCAATCTCGGGCATGCTGGCACGCCCACGCTACTCAATGGCATTGAGTCTAAAAACGCCCGGTTCCATCCCGATGGAAATATCAGTGTAGACCAAAGGGCAGCCGAGTGGCTCAAAGCAACAAACCGCTTTCCTTCGTTACAGACGAGTGTACGTGGCGCGAAGAATTCCCTGAGTTGGACGCGAAACGCGGTCAATCTTCATGGAATTGGTTGCAAAGCCTTGTACGACAAGCTCTTCTTGGATCTCGGCGAACAGGGGCGTGCCCAACAGGACCAGCGATATGAGCAGGAAGCGAGTATTCTGGATGTCGTCCTCGATCAAGCCAAGTCGGTTCACCGAAAAATGGGCAAGAACGACCAACGCAAACTGGAGGATTATCTGAATTCTGTCCGCGGTCTTGAAAAGAGGTTCGCGCAGGAATCGCAGTGGCTGCACAAGAACAAGCCTCGCACGCAACTTCCCGTACCGCCGATGAAGTTCGAAAATATCGGCGACGAGTACGATGTTCACATGGAGTTACTGGCCCTTGCACTGCAGACCGACTCCACTCGTATCATCACGACGGATCTTGGTATGCAGCCCGGCGACCTCGATCTTTCCTTGACGTATCATGCCTACTCGCATCACGGCGAACTCCCAGAACTTGTCGAGGGCCTGATCGCAATTGAGAAATTCCAGATGCAGTGGGTTGCCCGTTTTCTAGATCGTTTAAAGGAGACGGAAGATCCACTCAATGGTGGAACTCTGCTGGATCACACGATGGTTCTGTTTGGATGCGGAATGGCGACCGGGCACCATTCGAACCGGAACCTGCCGACGTTTCTCGCTGGCGGGGGTTTTAAGCATGGCGAGCATAAGGCTTACCCTGCCAATAAGGAAAACAAAGTGCCCCTCTGTAATCTGTTGCTGACAATGCTCCAGAACTTTGGCATCGAGACGGATCGATTTGGGACGAGTACTGGAACGTTTACAGGGCTGGAGCAGGCATGATGAAGGAATCGCAAAATCTTATTTTGATGCTGTTTCTTGTACTCTGTTTGCACTTGCTCAGTTCCACGCTTATTGCCGAGGAACACGAAATTGACCCGCAGGTGTTCTTGAAAACGTATTGCTATAAATGTCACGGTCAAGAAACTCAAAAGGGTGACCATCGTTTCGATACACTTTCAACCGACCGGATTGATGCCAAAAACATGGGCACTTGGCAGGGCATTTTGGATGTACTTCATCTTGGAGAGATGCCGCCCAAAAAAGACGGCACCAAACAGCCTACGGTTAACGAAGTTCGTGGTATCGTCGGCCATCTGGAGAAGGAACTTGCCGCGGCCTACGAGGCGGCGGACAGCACGGGAGGCCAAACCGTCTATCGTCGGCTCAATCGGTTTGAATATCGTAACACCATCCGAGACTTACTGGGGATCAAGACGGCCTATATTGATCCGACCGAATCGTTCCTTCCGGATGAAGAGGAAGAGGGCTTGGACAACATCGGTCGCACTTTGGTGACCTCCGACTATTTCCTGCAACAGGCGATGTTGGCCGCTGAGAAAATGATTCAGCGTGCAACGCATTTCGAAGAACGCCCCCGAAACGTCTTGCGTTCTATCGATGCTCCGATCATGCATCGCAGAGGAGGGTCGATTTCGATGGCTTCGCGATCGATCAATCCTTATGATGAACTTTTTGAGCAGAGTGGCCGAAACGCACAGGCTGGCTACATTGCAATTGGCGAATTGCCAGATGGCGTGAAAGTGTCCGGTCGGTATCGAGTACGGGTGACAGCCTCGTCAAACAATCAACGGCATCCCTGGGGCGAGATAATCAAAACCGACCAGGACCAACCTCTACGCTTGGGGGTCGTCATCTACGATGCGGCAAAAGGGGACGCACATCGATATCATTCCAGCGAGCAGAGCCTGGGGGAATACGCGATGCCCGAGTCCGGAGAAAAGCGAACTGTAGAGCTTGAGATGTGGCTTCAACAGGGGTGGGCTCCCCGATTTTCATGGGCCAACGCCCCGTTCCGAGCATATCGTAACGGGGAACGATTGTTGCAGCGGTACCATCCGAAACTCTATCAACGGCGACCTGATCGCACTGCTGGTTCGAGAGCAAAAATCGAATATATTCAAACGATGGCCCGCAATCTCCTGGCAAATAATAAGGGGCCTACACTTCGAATTCATCATCTGGAGATTGAGGGTCCACTGTTTGATCAGTGGCCACCCAAAGGTCATCAATTGATGTTTGGTACTGGTGAGGTCCGCACCGAGGATATTGAACAGCACTTGGTGCGGTTTGCAACCCAGGCTTTCAGACGCACCGTGTCTGTTGAGGAAATGAAACCGTACGCGGAACTTGTTCGGCGATACCTGGCCCAGGATAGGACGACTGTTGAAGCGTTGCAGATTGGCTTCAAGGCGATTCTATCTTCAACGCCGTTTTTACATTTACCCGAATTCAATCAGCGTTTATCAGATTACGAATTCGCGAATCGGTTGAGTTATTTCTTATGGTCTTCGATGCCGGATGAAATGTTGTTCGACTTGGCAGCCCAGGGCAAGCTCCGGCAGCCAGACGTGTTACGTGAGCAAGTCGAACGCATGCTCGCCAATCCAAAATCTGCTGCCTTTGTTGAACACTTCACCGACCGTTGGCTTCGGCTGGACAAGATTGGCAGTATGCCGCCTGATGAGAAGCGTTATCGCGAATATTACTCGGAAGACCTTGACGTTGCGATGAAGCAGGAGACGCACCGGTTCTTTGGCTACATCTTGGAACACAACCTGGATATCGCCACGTTTATCGATTCGGATTTCACCTTTGCAAACCGAGGTTTGGCAAAACTCTACGGTATGCCTCCTTTGGGTGACGCAGAATTGGTGAAGGTTGCTATCACTGATCGACGCCGGGGCGGGTTGCTTGGTCAAGCGAGTGTGCTTACAGCCACCGCCAACGGCATCGATACATCACCAGTAATCCGCGGTGTTTGGGTGCTTGAGAACTTGCTGGGGACGCCTCCGTCTCCACCACCGCCCGATGTCGAACCTCTCGCGCCCGATTTGCGTGGTGCAACAACCATTCGGGAGCAACTTGCCAAACATCGCGAAATTGCAAGTTGCAATGATTGCCACGCGAAAATCGATCCGATGGGATTTGCCTTGGAGAACTTCGGCCCCATCGGAGAATGGCGCGACACTTACTATCGACAACCGAACCCAATCGATGCATCGGCTCAGTTCCCTGATGGCAGTAGTTACCAAGAAATTACCGAGTTCAAAACAGAGTTAATGAAGCACCAAAATCTAGTGGCTCGAAACTTGGCCAAGAAACTGCTCGAATATGGAACCGGTCGAATTATGGAGGTCACCGATCGAGGAACTGTCGACAAAATAACGGAATCGATATCCGCCAAGGGTAACGGTCTGCGAGACTTGGTTCATGCGGTCGTTCAGAGTGAGATTTTCCGCACGAAATAGTCATCTGGAGTTGGTGCAATATCACAACAGAGCTGTCTCGGAAGTCAGCAGCTCATTGTGCCATTGCTAGATTTCGGTGGCAGGGGGATTTAAGTCACTTGAGAGTGACCTTTATCGAGCCACCGTTGGGTTTGATATTCACAATCGTGATGTCACTGCGTCGAGTCGGTTCCAATACCGTGTCACCTGTACTAGCCCAGCGACCTTCGGCGTGAACATCCTTTTACTATTACAGTTGCAATCGTCCCGCAAGATTCGATGAATAAGTCATTATAATCTTTGACAATTTAGAGTGAACTCACGTTTCTAATTAGGTACGAGCATACCGGTGTCTAGACCAGTAACTCATAACGTCCCGCTTTACACTCCTGCGTTACACAAAGAGCTCACTCATTGAAATGCCGGTGCTGTCTCCGAAAGTCTCGATCGGAACATCCATCGAATTTGCGATTCTGACAAATAGGTTGGACAAGGCATTCTTCTCTTCGTCGTAGGTCACAAATTGTCCGGCTTTGTGGCCCATCTTTTTGCCTCCGGCAAGAAGAAGCGGGTAGTTCGTATTGTCGTGAACTCTCGAAGTCGCAGCCCCTTGAAAGATGAGGCATCGATCAAGAAGGGAGCCGTCTCCCTCATTAGTCTCCTTCAATCGTTTGATGAAATGCGCTAGCTGCTGGGCAACGAATTGATCCCAAAGCCCCCAGTCTTTGAAACCATCCGCACTTTTTGCTGCGGAATGGCTCAATTGGTGCAGATCCTTTGCAATGCCGATGCGTTTGGAAAGATTGTTGGTAGGCGCGGTACCACCTTCAGATGCCAGTTGATAAGTTGCGACGCGAGTGATATCCGACTTGAATGCGAGGTACATTAAGTCGTACATGGTCCGAACGTAATTTTCTACATCTGTGAACTCGATGTCTAGATTCATTTCGGGAGGAGCTGACTTAGCTCCCTTGGACGCCCATAACTTGTCGTTTGCAATTTTCTTCTCTAGCTCGGTGATTGATTCGAGATACTCGTCAAGCGTCGCTTGATCCTCTTGGCCCAGATTTCGTTTGAGATCCTTGGCATCCCCATAAATCTCGTTGAGCAGATGTGTTTTCTCCTTCAGTTTGGCAATAGCAGTAGGACTGCTCGCTACATACATCCTTTCGTAAATATCTTTTAGATTCGTCCAGGCAGGAATTCCCTTCCCTTTCTTATCGAAGGACAGCGTATATGTTCTACTCAAGTTGCCGACTCCTCCAACCGTAGAGAGCGGCATGGATGACAACTGCGTCTGGCCTCCGTGAAATTCGCCAATGACCTGATCGATGGAAATCGAATTGAAGGTCGTTTTTCCTTTGTCGATTCCCTTTGAAGTCAGGAACCCTGTGGGATTAACGTGCGCATCTCCGCTGCTTCGGTTTTGTGGGTGGGAGAGTCCAGAAATGACTGAGATATCGTCACGATAGGGATTCAATGCGTCCTGACTCGTCCTGAACTCGTAGTTTCTTCCTTCCCCTTTGGGAAACCAAGACCACTGCTCATGATGAGGGTCTTTTTCTGGTGGGAGACTCACTCCGTTCGGAAAAAAGATGAATGCCGCTCGTTTTGGCAAAGCTTTGAGAGCCTGTTGCTCGCCATTCACGGTCATCGCATTCATGAATGGCAAAGCCAAAGAGACTCCTGCCCCTTTGAGAAAAGTTCTTCGCTGTAAATGCCAGGATTTGACGGCCATGATCTTAATATCCTCTATGAAATTGTTTGCTTTGAACGATTTCACGAATGAGTATAGGTACTGAATAGTTGTTCTTTTCAAAACTGTCGCACAAGTGATTCACAAGGTCTTCGTCATGAAAATCGATGTCCCGTGAAAGTGCATAAGCTAAGATTCTTTCCGTTAGACCTCTAGCAAAATCGTGTTGGCGATGATTGACAAGGTATTCTTTGAGATCCCCAATACCGTCAAATGTTGCTCCGTCTGGCAATGTCGATTCTCGATCAATCGCCACGTAACTTTTTTCGAAGACAGGCTTTTTCTTCTTCGTTTGGCTAAGAGCTTTGGAGACGATAAGGACTTTTTCACGCCAGGCTCCGCTGGCATCGTAGTTTTCAAAAGGGATGCCCCAGGGGTCAATTTTTTGATGACAGTTTTTGCAAGCCGCATTATTACGGTGGGCAAACAGTTTTTGGTTGAGGGTCATTTTGTCGAACCCAGGAATGCTCTCGTCGAGCGGAGGTACATTTTTCGGTGGATCCGGCGGTGGATCGTTGAGGATCACTTCCGCCAACCAGACTCCACGGAGAATGGCGTGAGAGTTCATGCCATCCGAATTACCAACGAGGAATGTTCCCTGTGTCAGTAATCCGCCGCGATTGTCTTTTTCATTAACGGTAACTTTCCTGAAGTCCTCGCCTCTCACACCTTTGACCTGGTAGAACGAGGCTAAGGTCTGATTCACGAATACATGGTCGGCTTTCAAAAGATTCAATGCAGACGAACCGTTTCTGAAGACATCGTTGACCGATTCAATCGTTTCCTGACGCATCAACTCCTTCAAGGAGTCTTTGAAACGAGGATAGTAGTTCCCATCTACCGCGACATTAAACAGCTTCGAAGTCTGAAGCCATTGGTCGGTAAAACGCTCGACCCATCTGCGAGATTTGTCGTTGCTTAGCATGCGCTCGATTTGTGACGCAAGCACAGACGGATCAGTCAACTTCCCAGCTGATGCAGCTTGCAACAAGTCATCATCTGGAACGGAACACCACAGAAAGAATGCTAATCTCTCTGCTAACTTATAATTCTCTTTCGCTTCGTCCGAGAGATCACCCGGAAGACCGAGATAGAAAAAACTGGGCGAACAGAGGATTTCTTTATAGGTACTCAACAGAGCAGCGATCGCATCCTCTTTTTTGGCGTGGCCTTGGTAGATTCCGTAATACTTTTCAAACTCAGTATCCGTCGGTGCTCGCCGGAAGGCTTTCTCAAGGAATGTAAGAATACTTCGTCGAATGTGATCCTCGACCTCCGATTCTGCGAGTTCTGTTGGGATAAGGGACGAAGTCAACTCCGTGTTGACGTTTCCTTTGTAGTCGAACCCTTCCAGATAGAGCATCTGTTTGCTTCGATTGGTGATGCGGATAAAAAATGGGCGATCCAAGGCACGCGTCATTTCCGAGGGGAGAACATCAGGATAGGAATTTAGCGAGTACGTCCGCAATTCATCACTTTTCTCAAAATTGATGAATCCGAGTTCCTGGACTTTCTGACGTGGATCGACTTCAGAGTGTGTGAAACCAATGGAGACTTGGACCATTCCAGGGCCATCCGCTTTCGCTGTTAGTGAAGTTTGAAACATACATTTGGAAATGAAGGGAATCTTCAGATCGATGTATCCCCCTGGGTTAACAATCACACCTTTCCCGGCACGTTCGACTTTGCCAACGGGCGATTTATTCGGCCGTCCTTTGTCAGCGAAAGTAATCGGGGGATCGGTATCAAGATTCTCGATATCGACACTCTCACTGTAAGGATCAAATGCTGCAATCTCCTTCATCTTATTAATGACGGACAGGATCACGTTCAAATAAGATTCGATATGAGGACCGCTAATCATGAGCAGCCGAGAGCTGTTCTTTAAGCCAGTCTTCAGACTCGTTCCCTCTTCGGGCAGCGCACTGACTTCTTCCTTGACCGAGATCTTCAAAAGATCTTCGAGCGCATACCGCAGCTCATATCGGGTCAGGCGACGAACGCTACCTCGCTTGTTCGGATTCCCATATTGCTTCGCTTTTTTGAACTCTGCATCTAACCAGTGGGTGATCACGTCTCGCTCAGCAGCCGTCGGTTGCGGTTTACCTTTAGGAGGCATTTCACCTGTGTTGAAAGCTTCCCGAGCATCTTCCCACTTGCCAAAATGTTCACCGGTGATAATATTCGGATCGATGTTATCGAACCGCATTTCGCCTTCGGTTTTCTTACTGCCGTGACAGCGTACACAGTATTTCTGGAGTAGAGGTTTGACCTGCTGCTCAAATGTTCTCAGATCAGGTGTGAGATCACCACGCGCGAAACCTGACATGCACGCGAACAGAGTCCCACATAAAAACAACTTCAAGGTCAACTGTGAGATAAATGGCAGTCTCTGAGTCACGCGGTTAATCCAATACTGATGTCAATGTCGAGGGTAACAGCTGCGGGTAGAGATTGACCGATGTCTTCAGATATTAGGTGCTTTTTATCTGGGTAGGCTATGGTCGATCTTTCAACGATTAACGGTCAATTATAGGTTATCTGTATCCGACGGGACAGGTTGTGGTCGCTACAGAAATTAGCTCAACTCCACAACAGGGGCAATGGCGGCAGATAAATCTGAGTGGAATTGTGGCGCAGGGCTACTGATTTGATACTTGAAGTGACGCATTTATTGCAACTGACTCTGTAATTCTCTCAGAATTCATCATACGCACCGTGAACTGCAAGCATTTATGGGCGTTAGGATAGGTTCTAAGTGTAGTGGACGCTGGTAGATGAACTACCTGATCGTAGCTGTAAATAGCAGTAAAATAACGTAGGGGTGTAGAAGCCCAGCGACTTTCGGTGGTTACTATAAGCGATTCTCAAATCACTCAACGATGTGGTAATTGTCCATGGATGAGAGCTTAAAGCATTCGAGCCTGACGGTCAATTATAATGACTGTCATTTGAACTGCTATGTGAACATGATGATTTATTCAATGAATACTTGGCCGATTGCGGCCTGCTTACAACTGAACTAGTGAATGAATGTTCACGCCGTAGGTCGCTGGGCCAGTTCAGACCACTGGCATGTTTGCCGTTCTCAACTCCTTGCGCAGATCGGCGATGAGCAGAGGCAGATACTTGGCGTAGAGCTCAGCATCGGTATCCTGCTCGCCCACGTTCAAGACTAGTCCGGCGACTTCGTACTCTGACTCGTCGGTGTAGTCCGGGAAATTATTCTGCAGGTTGGCCAACGAGTCTTTGATCTGCTGTAGGAGCATCGTGTAGGACTTACCAATGGCGCCGCTGCCGGGAGGCCGAAAGTCTTGGGCGAGCGAGGGCGTACCCAACGCCGTTTTAACAATGCACACCTGCTGGTCAAAGTGGTCGCCAAGAAGATGCCCCAAAGCCAACTCCGAGCCGATACCGCGCTTTCGGTCGCCCCCCGTAGCCGACCCCAAGTGTACCGGCCTTGAGGCCTCGCCGGTCGAACTGGATCCAGACGTCGGGTCGAGTCGTCCAGCTCCCGTTTTTGTCTAGCAGATGAGTATGGGCAGCGGCAGTTTTCTGATTGAGCACGAGATCGTCGAGCGTTCCGCCCGGTCCGGGGCTTGTTCGAACCGACCACGATACCGTCGCCGATGTGCGTCCAGCCGCCGACCATCACAAATACCTTGACCGGACCTTTGACCGGCCGCATCAAATCCAATTCTTTGAGAATGCTTCGCATCATGGGTGGGTACAAAGGGTATCCTTTGTACGAGTAGGTGTTTTTATGCTTTGCGGTTTTATGAATCTCAGCCGCATGTGCGTGCATATCATTGATGGTCACGTTATGCTCTTGCATGACCTTGGCGGCGATTTGGTTGTAAGCAACCTCGCTACCTTCCATCAAAATTCCATCAGAACCCACGATCGGCGTGGTACTTGCCCAGATCACTTTGGCGCCGTGGGCCCTAAAACGCTTGACGAGTTCACGCAGGTTCTTTTCGTACTGTTGGGGAGAAGTCACGCGAACTCCCCCGGCATCTTTGTGCATGGCGCGAATGGCTTGGGTGGCCGGGTCTTTGTGCATCAAATCATTGAAGCCAAAGTTGAAGTGAATCAAATCCCACTTCTTGCTATCTAGCAACTTGTCAAAATCCTCCAAGGCAGCGGACGAGTTATAGATTGCATGCTTGCCATAGACCAGCTGCACCCGACCTTGCAATAAACCCGCTGCGATGCGTGTCGGTTCGTTGTAGACGTCGTCACCGATCACCAGCACCTGGGGCAGTGCTTTTTCGTCACGCTCTGCTTTCTTCGCTTCCTCTTCCCCCACAACAGTCACGGGGAGAAAAAAAACAACCAAGAGCGAACACAAGAGCAGTAGTTTTGAACTGTTCAAGTTAACCACGAAGTTCTTTCATTTCGCCCGTACTGTCGGCAAACTTTTCGGTCGGCACATCGACCGCATTGAGCATGGAGACAAACAGATTAGACAGCGGGACTTTATTATCACCGATAAATTTATGCAGCTTGCCATGTTTGAAACCGAGCTTGTTGCCACCGGCCAACTGAATGGGATAGTTCTTGGTGCTGTGTGACGCATGGGGATGACCGCAACCCCAAAGCACAACCGTGTTATCCAACATGTTGCCATCGCCTTCTTTGGCGTCTTTCAATCGCTGAAGGAAATAGGCATGCTGTTTGTTTCGCCATTGATCCCATTGGCCGGAATAATCTGCTGGCCGTTTGTGGGCGATGTCGTGCGTGGCGCCTTTGTACCCCAAAGCATAGGTGGCAAAGTTCCAAAGCTCACTCTGTGAGGAGTTCTCACTTTCGGTTTGGAAAGTAGCAAACCGAGTTGAGTCCGTTTGCAACGCGATGAACATTAAGTCGTACATACAACGAAGATACTCTTGCGGATCTTTATAGCTGACATCGAGATTAAAATCAGTGGCATCGACTTGGGGCAACGGCCTTTGTGTCCAGGCGGTGGTTCGATCGACTCGTTTTTCCAGGGCGCGAATCGATTCGAGATACTCTTCCATCTTCGCTTTATCGGCCTGGCTCAAACGATTATTCAAACTCTTGGACTGCCCCATGATCAGGTCCAGAACCGATTTCTCGCGTTTCAGTTCCGCTCTCACCTGCTCGATACTCTTGCCGGCGTAAGGCTTAAAAAGACGATTGAAAATATCCTGCGGGTTGTGCATCGAAGGGATCGGCCGACCCGGACCATAGTGCGACAACGTTTTGGTACCCCCATACGAGCCCGTCCCGCCTTCGGAGCCCATCACCAAGGAAGCGTAGCGAGTGTGATGCCCCATCACTTTGGCAGCGGCTTGATCAATCGAGATGTTGTTGGTTTTTTCGCTTTCCTTCATGTCCGCGCCGGTGGCAAACACATCACCGCTGCTGTGGCCTCCCAGCGACCAACCCCCTTCATGATCGAGGCCTTCCAAGTAACTCACCTGATCTTTGAACGGTTTGAACGGCGCAGAGTTCTGATTGAAAGTGAGTTCTCCGGCTTCTTTGCAAGGCCACCAACTCCAATCGTGATGCGGCTGCTTCATGTTCTGAATGCCGTTGCCGCCATTAGGCATGTAAGCCCCATAGGAAAAGTAACTCACGACCATCCGTTTGGGCATCGCTTTCGTTGCAGCCCCTTTGGCCCAAGCCATCGAGTCAAGAAAAGGCAACGCCAATGCAACGCCGGCACCGGCGAGCATTTCACGTCGATTCAAATGCCAGGATTTCCGATTCATCTCTGATCTACTTTCCTACAAATATTTTACTCTGACAGATCGCGATGATCATGTCTTGCAACTTGTACTCATTCTTCTTCGACTGTTCCAGCAGTGCTTCAACACCGTAACGATCACGATACGTCAATTCGCGGCCAATCCCGTAACTGAGCAAGCGACGAACCATGTTTTCAGCGATGTCGTCCTGGCGGTTTTCAAGCAAGTGTTTCTTGAGCTCTTGCAAGCCGTCGACTTCCGGGCCATGAGGCACACGGGCGTCCGCTTGAACGGTTTCTGTATTGATCTCTTTGAGATAAGCCTTGTACTCTTCCAAACTCTCTAGTATTTGATAGCGATTATTCCCCACGCCTCGGACTCTTGTCCCGTCTTTCGGCACCATCGCTTGATACTTACCAATGGCGTTGTAGCGTTCAAAAGGAATGCCCCAGGGGTCCAGACGAACGTGGCATACGTTGCAGCTTTCGCTTTGCCGATGCTTGGCTAAAAGTTCCTTAATGCTCAACGCGTGGTCTGCTGACTCGCCGGCGGAATCGGAAAGGGCGGGAACTTCCGCAGGTGGCGGCTTTACTTCATCACCCAAAATCGCTTCACGCAACCAAACCGCACGATAGATCGGGTGCGGCGCCGAACCGGTCGAATTGCCGATCAACACTGAGCCATGCGTCAGCAATCCTCCTAAGTGATGTTCGGGTTTGATCGCCACCGGGCGTAGCTCGTGTCCGCGTACGCCTTCCACGCCATAATGAACCGCAAGCCGCTGATTCAAATAAGCGAAATCAGAATCGACGACGTTTAAAACCGGGGCGTTACGCTTAATCAGCTCTGCCACAAAACCGACCGACTCTTCCATCATGTCGTCTCGGATCGTGGGCCGATAAGGCGTTTCTGTGCCTGCACGCTCACCAGCACTGACGTAATAGAGAAAACGCGGGTAGAGTTGGCTATTGATTTTCACCTGCTTCATCTTGGCGATCGACAACCACTGCCTGGTAAAGTTGGCAACAAAGTCGCCGGAGCGTTTATCTTGCAACAAGCGACGTACTTGTTGGTCAATGACTTTTGCATCATCCAACTTTTCTGCCTTGGCCAAATCAATCAATTCCTGATCCGGCATCGACCCCCACAAAAAGTACGAGAGCTGGGACGCCACTTCGTAATGACGATTCACACCATCCTCTTTCGCCACGGTGTGGTACATGAAGTCCGGCGAGATTAAAACCATCGCCAGCGTTTCTCGCATCGCCTCTTCGATCGTGGGAAAATCCAGCGCCACTATCTTGTAAATGTTCGTGTAGTTCTCAATCTCTTCGTCCCTCACCGGGCGACGGAACGCTCGCGTCATGAACCGTTCCAAAACGGCTTTGACATAAGCCCCAGGATCGGTTTCACGCAGCGGAGATTCAAACAAAATATCCGTGTGATGCTTGGGGGGCCATTGCTCAAAAACAGGCGCTTCGAACTCGATCCATTTGACCACCAATCTAGGCCTAGCCAACGGCTTCAAATGGTCATTCAGTCTGCCATCGTCGTAAATGTTTTGAGGGGTGATGGTCATCGCATAGCTGACCTTCCCCTTTGCCGAACGCGCACGGGCTGGATAGTTTTCGATGCGCCCACGAAACTCAATGATCTCGGGGTGATCGACGTTACTACGAACAGATGCTGTCCCTATGGGTTCCGTTCTTAGGGTCGATGAGTTTTCGTTGATGTTGCTGCCCATCACCACATACAATGGCACTTCCTCAATTCCTTGGGGCAGAATTGCCGCTGTCTTGATGCGAATTTTAAACTCACCTGTTTTTGGCCAGCTCTTCAGCCCCATGCCGTCCCCGGGAGAACCACGACGACCGCCGATCTCGTCAAACATGATGACCGTCGGATTGCCACCACGCGGTTCCCATTCACGACGAGTTTTATGAATCTCTGGCATCGCCGCGTCCACAATCACACTAGCCATCGCACGCCGGGCGTTTTCCTTGTAGCGGTCCAACTGCTCCATGCCCATCAGCATGAACTGGGCGGTGTTGTTGAACTTGTAAGGCATGACTGGGTCTTCCGGAAGATTCTGGATCAGGTTCAACTCAAAACCGAGCAGATCTCGCATCGTGTTCTGGTATTCGAAATTGGTCAGCCGCCTGGCGGTCGGAGCCGTTGCCATCTGGCTGGCGTTCTCGATGTAATCCCGCAGACCAGCTTCAATCCATTTCTCAACCGCCTGACGTGCGACCTCGTTTGGCTGCGGCTCGTCTTCGGGCGGCATCTCGACGCTTTCGAGCATCTCCAGAATCGATTCCCAGCGTTCTATTTCTTGGCCGGCAATCAAATCCCCGCCGAGGTTGTGGAGGGTGATTTCACCTTTGCTTTCGGTCGAACCATGGCAGTGGGTGCAATGGGCCTTAAAGAAGGGCGCAACCATCGACTGAAACCCTTTTGGCCCGTTTGGGATCTCTGCAGCAAGTGTCGCCGTCCCAGCGAGCAAAAGCAGGGCGACAAAGTAGGTCAGTGGTGCTCGATAATGATCCAAAAGTTCAATCTACCTGCTGTTACTTGATGAATGCTTCTCGTTGATCACATTATAGTTTAGTTGGCCGAATGGAAGAACGCCATTGCCCTCCCCGTACAGGACCCTCTACGCAACAACTCTCATTTTTTTTCGTAATCGCGGAAACTTGCTTCTACGTAACCACTTACGTCAATTGCGTTGTCTAAGTTAGGGCCGCTGAACGTCCCGGACGCTCACGCAACCGAAAGAGGCTGGCTAACAGCACTTTATTAACGAGAGAGTTTTTATTTCGTACGGCTACAGCAAACGACTTCTAGTTAACAGCGGAGAGTGTTTCCAGAACCAGTATTGCGGCAAGCTTCACTTAGCAAAACAATCACTTTTTGCATCCCTGACTCCATCGAAAACAAGGTTTCCTAAATAACAAATCCCTTGTACTGGATAAACTACAGTGTGAGGGAAGCAGCTGTCAGATATTAATTATACATATTTGGAAGAGACTCTAACATTCAACGTGAACTTCCCCAAGAATAGTGGACACACAAAAAAGAGTGTAAACTGTGTTCACACCGAAGGTCGCTGGGCTAGTACAGATAGGTAAGCGAACGATATTCGTTTAGTGACAGTCCCCTACGTTTTCAGAAGTGACGTGTGAACACGCTTTGGTCAGAGCCGCCTGCCTGGGCCGGGATGATCGCTATCGTTTTGTCTGTCTCTGGATATCAACGCCGGGCCTTGAAGCAATGAAATTGCGACGAAGACAACCATGTTCGTTAGCAGACCCCAAGCGGATGTTTTGAAGTTGCGCGTTTTTGATGAAATACGGGATTAAGTTCATTGTGTATAACAATTTAACATCGGGTGGCAGCGATGACGATTCCGGAGTTGGCATTGCTTCAAGATCAAACGTATTCGGAACGTCGTCGGTGTGGCCGTAGGCCATCAGAGGTTACAGCGGCCAAGATTCACCGAACTCAATTGGAAATTCCGAACTAGTTTAAGCCTCAATTTATAGGGAAAAATGGATGCCTCTCTAACCTCTAATCGACTAACGTCGACCCCGACGTCGTTTTGAATGAGCGTAATTGAGTGGCCAGCGATTCCCAAAACCAACATCGCGGCCACCCAAAATATACAACCGCGCAACTTCAAAAAGCGGATGCGTGAATTGGTGCGATACTGTTCGCCTTGTTGATCAATTGCAGAAGCGGCGAGGAGTCATCGAAAAACAATGGCGGAAAGAGCGGTGTGAAACAAAACGCCACGACGATTCCACACAGAAGGCCTGCGATCACGGCGTGCCTCGCTCATCCGGGTCTCCGCACGCCTGATCGATCGAACGCGGCTGATATATTCCGATAGCACACTCGCGCGGCGGCAACCGCATCGTATCCAGGCTGTCCGGAGACCATCCCGCTGACTTCACAGTTGATATCGCCTCGATATCCACCGGCGTGCAGACGTCGAATCAGTTTGGCGAAGTCGATGGTGCCGGCTTCACCCGGTAGCTTAAAGACGACGCGATCCTTTTCTCTTGCAGCGTCCTTCACCGCCACGTGAGCCACATACGGCAGTGACACTTCAATGGTGTCCGCCATTGGCAAATCGCGAAACGCGTAGTGACTGTAGTCGTAAACCATTCGTAAACGATCAGGCTTGTTGAGTTGCTCGAACAACCAAACCGCTTCGGCGGGTTGAGAAACGACTCCGCCTCGATGCGGCTTAATGGCGATTGTGGTATGGGTTGCTTCTGCAATCCTCACCCACTCACCGAGCCGATCACGAAGCTGAGTCTTCAGCTGTTCAAAGTCTCCGCCGCCAAGAACGGTTTGCACCAGTGGCGGTGCATCGGGCGAAAGATCATGAGCAACCTCTGCCGCCAGTTTCAGTCTTTGAAGAGCAACTGCTTGATGCTTGTCGCTCGTGGGGAAAACATGCTCCATCAACGACGTTAGTCGCAACGCCGAATCGTCGAGACGTTTGCGAATCGCCTTCCTGCGAGCAGGTGTTAGTTTTGCAGAATCCGCATCCCACCCATCGCGGACCGTAAGTTCGACTGCATCGAAGCCGATCTCCGCGAGCACATCAATGGCCTTTTCGGACTTGAGCGATGGCATTCCATAGGTGCTGAATCCGAGCAAGCATCCGTTGCCACTCGCTTTAACGATTTGTTCGTCCGCCCCCGCGATTCCACAGGAAGTCAATGCGGCCGACGATATCACTAACATTTCGCGGCGAGACAAACGTGACGCGGGCAGATACTTGCTGTTGCTTAGGTTCATTCGAGTGCTCATAGTTCACATCAGTGTAGTGGACATATGTCTGTTAGGTCACGCCGCCAATCGGCATCAAGATGTTCTGTTCAGGCAGGTCATCTACTCAAGGGGTTGCATTGGTAATTCATGGATCGATTATAGCAAGCGAATCAGTAAATGCAAATTGCGAGATAATAGCTTTCTATTTGCAGTCACATTCGTGAACATTATGACCAAATTGCTCAAGTAAAAGATTGCATCCTCAGGGGAAATCAATTACAGTCAATCAACTATGTTGTCAATTCTTTATCTATTTATACATATTTGCATCGAGTGCTTGGTGCGGAAAGCGAGTTGGTTTATATCTGCCCCAGTGACATTGCAACCGACTCTGATTGAAGGTGAGTCTGTCGCGCGTATCTAATCAACGGCGATTTACAATTTTGAGGACCGATGAAATCATGAGCAACTTCAAACAAACAGCGATTGGCCTCTATGCAATTGCCGTGCTTGTATCGTTAGCAGGGACCGCTTTCGCACAGCAGCCCAACTTGGATAGTTTGTTTGGCGAAGTCCAGGGTGAGCCTGGATTCTATCGTCTATTCAACGGCTCGGACCTGACCGGTTGGGATGGTCGACCTGATTGCTGGACGGTTCGCGATGGTGCGATCTGGTCAACGGGAAATGGCAAGCAGCGCAACTGGTTAATTCGCCGCGATATCGAAGCCACTGATTTTGAACTGCGGATGCAGTTCCGATTTGTCGACGGCAACTCGGGCGTTCAGGTTCGTAGCAAAGACATCGGCGACTGGCAGGTGCGCGGTTATCAGGTCGAAATTGCGGAGCACCAGGTGATGGGGCTTTGGCATCATTCGCTGATGTCCAAGGAAGACGAGACCGAGAATACTCGCAAGCACCTGGCAACCGCAGGCCAGCGAGTATCCATCGACGAAGCAGGTAAAAAACAAGTCACGCAATTTGCGAAGCCAGACGAACTGACGAAAACGTGCAAGGATGGCGAGTGGAATAATTTGACAGTCATCGCGCGGGGTCCACGGCTGATTCAGAAGGTCAATGGGCGCGTCTTTGCCGAACTGACCGATCACCAAAAAGGATTCGCATCTCGCGAGGGCCTTATCGCGCTTCAGGATCACGGTAAAGGAACAATCGCTGCGTTCCGTAACATTCGCATTCGGTTGCTGAAACCAGAGAAAGGCAACAAGGAAAAGACTGCTGATGATTCAGCGAAGAGTGACTCCCGGCCAGACATTTTGCTGATTATGATCGACGATCTGCGGCCGAAACTTGGCTGTTATCACGATCCACATGTTCTGACTCCCAACATTGATCGGTTGGCTCGTCGCGCAGTGGTGTTTGATCGAGCTTATTGTCAGTACGCCAAGTGCGGAGCTTCGCGGTTATCGCTAATGACAGGACTGCGGCCCGATTCAATCGGAGTGTATGGTCACGGGAAAAAGGGTGTGGAAGATTTTCGCAGCCGTCGCGCCGATGCAGTTTCGATTGCGAAGTGGTTAAAACAGCATGGTTACCACACACAAAGTTTCGGCAAAATTGATCACGACGGGTGGCAGGTCGCCGACGATTGGTCAGCACCGCCATCTCCCGGTCGCGAGAATGAGATTCTGGAGATCGTTGATCCAAACGATTCGTTAGGACCAACGATCATTGCCGAACGATTCAGTTGCCCGGCAATTCAGAGTCCTGATGTTGCGGACGATAAGCTGTTCGCCGGACGGATGACTGGGCAGGTGATTGAAGCTCTCAACTCACGTGATCTGGATCAGCCGATGTTTCTCGCCGTTGGATATCGTCGTCCTCACCTGCCGCTTGTCGCTCCTCGGCGATATTTCGATCTTTATCAACCCGACAAATCTTGGTTGGCCAAGAATCCTGCCCCTGCTAAAGAATCGCCAGTCATGGCTTGGTTCAATTCCGTGGGTTATGTCGGCTTTGCAAAAAAACAAGGCCTGAAGATGCCGACCGCCGCGACTCGGCAGGAAGCGATGCTGTGGAGTGGTTATGAACTGAGAAGCTACACTGGCGTGCCGAATCACGGCGAGATTCCGACTCCGGTGCAACTGCAAGTGCTGCAAGCGTACGCGGCGTGCATCAGCTACGTGGACGCTCAAGTGGGTCAATTGCTCGATGCGCTCGAGCGTTCACAGCGTCTTGATCACACGATCGTGATCCTGTGTTCGGATCACGGCTGGCATCTCGGTGAACAAAGTGCCTGGACGAAGATGACGAACTTCGAGGTGGCGACGCGCGTTCCGCTGTTGATCTCGGCTCCGGGAGTGAAGTCCGGGCGTTCGCGGATGCCATCCGAGTTAGTTGACTTGTATCCGACGATATGTGAGCTGGCAGGGCTGCCGTTGCCGGAACATCTCGAAGGAGAAAGCCTTGCCAATGAACTTCGCCAGCCGGGCAGCGAACCGCAGCAACAGTTTGCGCTCAGTCAGCATGCACGTTACAAGGAAAAATATATGGGACGAGCGGTGCGTAGTGATCGGTTTCGGTTCGTGCAATGGACGGAGACCCAAACGGGTAAAGTCGTCGAATCAGAACTCTACGATCACAAGAACGATCCCCACGAGACGGTGAATGTTGCCCAGCAGGCGGAGTACGCACATGAACTCAAGCGACTTGAAAAACTCTTGGAGGCCGCGTTTCGCGCGAAGGTGACCACGAAATGAAATACTCGATATTGAGAATGCGAATTGGCAGTTTTGTACTAGCCGCGGCGTTCATGCTCGGGTTCTGTGTACCCGGCCAGCGTGCTGTGTCCGACGACTTTGTTCCCGTGAACACACAACCAGCGAATGAAATACCGCTTGCCCCCGAAGAAGCTGTGAAGCGACTGCGTGTTCCTGACGGATTTCAGGTGACGCTGGCTGCCGCCGAACCGGACGTGCGACAACCGATTGCAATCACGTATGATGATCGCGGGCGATTGTGGGTTGCCGAAAGTTATTCCTACAACGGCAGCAAATTCACGGACGATCTACACGACCGGATACTGATCTTCGAGGATACGACGGGCGACGGTGTGCTTGACCGACGCAAAGTCTTTTGTGATGGGCTCACGCATCTGACTGGATTGGAAATCGGATTCGGTGGAGTATGGATTACCGCGCCACCTCATTTGAGCTTCATTCCTGACGAGAACCGAGATGACGTTCCCGATGGCAAACCAATCGTTCATCTAGACGGCTGGTCGCAGAAAGCGGAACATAACAGCGTCAACGGGCTCGATTGGGGGCCGGACGGTTGGCTGTACGGTCGTCACGGAATTAAACAGCCTTCGTTTGTCGGTCGTCCCGGCGTGCCGAAGGAAAAGCGAGTTGAACTGAGTTGCTGCATTTGGCGTTACCATCCGACCAGGCATGTCTTTGAGGTCGTTGCCGACGGGACGATCAACCCGTGGGGGCTTGATTTCGACGAGCACGGACAGGGCTTCTTAACAACCAGCGTTGTCGAGCACCTTTGGCATCTCGTTCCCGGAGCTCACTACGAGCGGTGGAAGGACCGAGGCACGCATCCTGATCCGTATGCTTATGAATTAATGTCGGCCACATGCGATCATCTTCACTGGGCGTCCGGCCAGTTCGACAAGGAAAGCCGCGTTGCGGAAGGAAATCAGAATCATGGCGGCGGACATTCGCACTGTGATGCGATGATCTATCTGGGAGACCGCTGGCCAGAGCGATACCGCGGCGCGATGTTCATGAGCAACATTCACGGGCGGCGGGTGAACTGCGACCGACTGGTGCTCGAAGCGAAGGGCTATCGCGGCGTCCACGATGAAGACTTTTTGATCGCCGATGATCCGTGGTTTCGAGCCGTCTCGATGGAGTACGGACCGGATGGCGATGTGTATCTGACTGACTGGTCCGACAACGGTGAGTGTCACGACCGAGACGGCGTGCATCGCACGAGCGGCCGCATCTATAAGATTTCATGGGGAGCACCGACTCGTGTATCGGTTGATTTAGCGAACGCAACCAACGAACAACTGGTCGAGTATCAATCGCACCGCAACGAATGGTTTGTACGCCACGCCCGGCGCATCCTGCAAGAGCGCTCGGCCGCTGGAAAGGAGATGTCGGTCGTTCATGAACAACTCCGGCGGATGTTTGAAAGCAGCGAAAGAGTGACTCAAAAATTGCGGGCGATGTGGGCCCTGCATTGCACTGACGGTTTGGATGACGATTGGCTGATTCAAAAATTCGATCACCCCAGCGAGCATGTGCGTTCATGGGCGTTGCGACTGTCGGTTGATGACGGCGAGTTAAGTTCCTCGGTGCTGGCCAGCATAGAGCAGTCAGCGAAGCAGGAACATTCGTGGCTGGTACAGCTGTCGTTGGCTTCGGTCATGCAGAAAATACCAGTCGGAAAACGATGGACGTCGCTCATTCGCGTCGCCAGGCAAACCGACGGTTGGGAGTCGGCCAATCTCCAACGCATGATCTGGTATGCGATGGAGCCGGAGATTGCCGCCCATCCGAAGCGGGCGCTGAATTGTATCGACGATGTTTCTCCTCTGGTTCGGCTGTCTATCGCACGACGAGTGTCGGAAGACTCCGGAGATTCGGTGGAATTACTTTTTGATGTACTGGGTGAGACCCACCGACCAGAACTGATTGTTGATTTGCTCATCGGATTCAATCAGGCAATCATCGAGGTCGATCAACTATCGAACAAGGCTGCTGAGATCGTCGAGCAATTAGTCAGGCATGACGATCCAGGAGTTCGATTAGCGGCAGTGACAGCCGGTGCTAGGGTCGGCGGCGCGAAATTGTTGCTGGCCCTTCGTGCTTTGTTGCACGATGAATCGACTGATTCGGAGACCGCTCAGGCCGTGCTGTCGGGGCTTGTCCGTCGCAAAGCGGATGGATTGCCGGGCGACTTGTTGAAACTGATCGCATCGCGCCGCCTGAGAATTCCCGCATTGCAAGCCGCCGGTACGATCAATAGCTCGAAACTGATCGAAACTGTGTTGGAACGATATTCCGAGTTCGATGAATCCGAACGAGCGGCGGCTATCGACCTCCTTATTTCTCGCAAGCCAAACGCAAAGCGACTGCTGATGGCGATTGAGAACAAAGAGATTTCTGCGTCCGAGCTTTCGGCCGATCAGGCTCGACAGGTCATGGCTTTCAACGATGCCGCGTTGTCAAAACGCCTGGAAGAACTGTGGGGAAGCATTCGACCATCACCGGCCAATCGCTTGAATCAGATTCGCGACTGGGAACAGAAGTTGACGGCTTCGAGCCTAAAACAAGCTGACCTGCGTAACGGTCGGGCTCTTTTCACGCAGAACTGTGGCAAATGTCACAAACTGTTCGGTGAAGGTCAGACGATCGGACCTGACCTCACAGGGTCGAATCGCCACAACCTGCACTACCTGTTATCGAATGTGATCGATCCGAGTTCTTCCGTACCTGTTGATTTTCGATTGGTGATCATCCTGACAGTTGATGGCCGAGTCGTCACAGGAATTCTCACCGGGCGGTCGCAGGCAGGCGTGACCATCAAGACCACCAGCGAATCGGTACGCATCGCCGATGATGACATTGAGGATTTGAAAATCTTGCCAACGTCCATGATGCCCGATAGTTTGATCGACAAGCTCAATGACGAGCAGGTTCGTGATCTGATCGCGTGGATGATGAACGATGGAGCGTCAGAGAAATAATCAAGGACAAAGAGGATCGGGAAATCGACGAGTGGGAATTCTGAGGCGGCAATAGTTTATCATTGCGGCTGTGATGGAAGGGAGGCATCGCTTATTATGCGTTTCGGCGATTGCGTAGCTGTGTTATTATGGAGTAGCTCAAAGTTATTGACCCTTTTAAAGTATGATGATCCTTTTAAAGTATGATGATCCTTTTATACAAGTACCTATTTGTAAAAAGCAAATTCCTGTCCCAAGTAAAATAATTATGCATCCCCTCAATAGACACAATCAATCTTATGATTTCGAATTATTAATCGATGCGAATCCAGATTTAGAGCCCTTCGTATTTACGAATGAACACGGTACGCGAACCGTTCGTTTTTCATCTCCTGACACCGTGCTGCAATTAAATAAGGCATTACTGAAGCAATATTATCAAGTCAGTGATTGGAGCATTCCACCCGATTACCTCTGCCCGCCTGTTCCTGGAAGAGCTGATTATATTCATTATCTGGCCGATTTGCTTGCTGAAGAAAAAGCCGCCGATCCCATTGTAGGATTAGATATTGGTGTGGGTGCCAATTGTATTTATCCTATTCTTGGGGCTCAAATCTATCAATGGAAGATGGTTGGGTCAGATATTGATAAGCACGCAATTGCTGCTGCCAGAAGAAATGTGCTCGCTTCAGATAAGCTAAAGAAACTCATCGATATCAGACATCAAAAAAACAATGCGAATATATTTGAAGGAATTATTTTAGAAAATGAATACTATCATTTTACAATGTGTAATCCACCGTTTCACGCTTCACAAAGCGAAGCGAGCAAGAGCACCGCAAGGAAATTAAGAAATCTTCAGCAAGAAAAGCAACACAATCAAAGCAAAGAAGAAATGGTTCTGAATTTCGGAGGGCAGGCCAATGAACTTTGGTGTAATGGCGGTGAAGCTTTATTTATTAAAAGAATGATAAAACAGAGTGTCGCTTTTAAAGCCCAAGTGACTTGGTTTACCACATTGGTCTCAAAAAGTGACAATCTGAAAAGAATTTATAAACAATTAAATAAACTTAAGGCCACGCACAAAACAATCGCCATGTCTCAAGGCAAAAAGAAAAGTAGATTTGTAGCCTGGAAATTTTAGTTGAAGAGTCTAATTAGTGGCAATCAAACCAACACAAACGCAACTATGCAACTGCAATTTAAAACCCACATCGAAACCGTCAAGGCCAAGGGCAAAGCCGATGAGATGATCGACAGCAATAAGTGCAAAAGCTCTGCCTTTGTTGCTATGAGCTCTCTGAAGTTCGAGGGTAGGGATACCGAGCAACTTCAAGAACTTGAACGGAACATGATGCGGTTAAAACTTCGGTTTAAGTAACTTTTGCATGTACAGTGGAAGAATGTTCACGACAAAGGTCGTTGGGCTAGTACACCTCTGCCAGCACGCCCGTTTGAAGCACGTCGATTTACTACCGTTCATGCCGATACGCAAGCCTTGATTCACTTTGAAACGAACCCTTATTCGGTGCCATTGAATACTGTCGGTTCCAGTATTGTTCTTTCATTGTTGCTTCCCTTGAGACTGGCGAGCCAGGTGATGAGATCGCGGAGCTCTTTTCTTGTCAGCGAGTTGGTGAAGCCGGACGGCATGGCGGTGCCTTTGTCGATGCGTTCTTCGATTGATTCGGCGGGTATCTTGCGGACTTTGCCGGTTGCGAGATCACGCAGGACGACGGTATCGTCCGTTTCTGACGTCAGGTAACCAGAAAATGCTCGCCCGTCGTCAGTCAGAATGCTTGACATTTTATAGCCTTCTTTGATCTGACGTTTCGGCCAGATGACCGCTTCGACTATTAATTGCAGTGGTAGTCCCGCGGCAACGGCGGTCAGGTCTGGCCCCTTTGGATAAGCGTTCGTGAGTGGAGTCACATTCTGAACCTGATGGCAAGCCGTGCAATTGGTAAGCGACGACAGAAAGACCTGTTTACCGGCGGCTGCATCTCCGGATTGACGGACTTCCTCAATCAGTGACCGCACAAGTGCGGCGTCGTACGCGATGGGCTGGCCTTGCTTGATGCCAATGCGTGCTTTTAGGGCGTTGACTAGTTCGGCATCGTCATGCCCAGATGCACTGAGCCAGCGACTGATCCGTTTGGCATCGTCGGCAGACAGATCGCCCTCATTGAGGGCGGTTGCCATTGCTTGGGTGCCGCCGCGACGGTTCATGATGATACTCAGCACGGGGCCAAATGATTCGGTATTCTCGATTTCGTTCAGCAATTGATGCCCGGCAACGGCTGCCGTTCTAATGTCCTGTCCGGCGGTGGCTTCTAGAGCGGCAAGGTATACGATTGATGAAACTTTACTAGAGATCAACGGCTGAAATTCTTTGACCGCGATATCCGGTACTAGTTCAGCAAGCGACAGGATTGCGGCGGCTTGAGTCTGTTCGTCTGTGCTGTCGCTGGCAATGGTTTTCAATTGTGGAATCAGTTGACGCTGCTTCCAGAGCCCGGCCAGACGAGCCGCAGATGTGCGGACTCCTTTGTTATCGCTTGCAATCAGTTCTGCCAACTCTTTATCAACGGCACTCGCCGGGGCAACGCGACGTCCTTCAGCAATCGCTGGAAGCGACGTGAATAGCTGTGGATCACGCAGAGTGTGGCGAAAGACACTATCAAGGTCACTCGCTGTGCCAATGCGGGCGAGTAGCTGTAACAGCTCTCGTCGGCCTTCGGATGAGATCTCGGGTGACTCAATCAGTCGGCGGACTTGTCCAGCAACGTCTTTGCCTCCAAAAGCTTTCAGCACGAAAATCAAACCGGCCGGATTGTCGAATTTGAGCTGACCCTGATTCAATGCCGGCTGCCATTGTGGAGCTAGTGCGTGGACGGCTTGCGTGAGTGCGTAGTTGGTAAAACGGTCCATGGGACGGTCCACCGTTTTTGCGGCAACCGTAATTGACTCCGCTGTATGAATGTCGCTGCAGGCGACAATTGCTTCCAGGCGGACCCGTGGGCTCTCGTCAACAGCACTCTGTTTAAGCAAGTCAAGCGGCGACTTAAGACGATCGTGCCAGCGTCCAGCGACACGTGTTGCGTAAGCGCGTGCTCGATAGTCGTTGGCCTTGAGCATGCGTTCGAGCAGGGGCCGGTTAATCACCTCATGCGATTCAAAGACGCCAATCGCTTCGTAGAGATAATGGTCAATATTTGGATCGCTTTGATCGAGTGTTTCCAGCCAGTGCGTGACGGCCGGAATAACTTTGTCCTTCGGCAAGTCAGCAAGCCGTCGTTTGGCTTGATAACGAACGTAGCGCCAGTCTGATTTGAGTTGCTCGCACAATTCGACTGCACTCATCCTAGACAGATCAGGGGCCTTCGCCAGCGGACGCCCCTTTGCAGTGATTCGCCAGATACGCCCGTGTGATTTGTCGCGGTCGGGGTGCCGGAACGAAGCCTGATAGTGACCGATGATCGGATTGAACCAGTCTGCGATGTAGATCGCTCCGTCTGGGCCGATACGGATATCGACCGGACGAAACGCGTTGTGTGACGACGTCACCAGATTGGGCAGCAGTTCCAGGCGGTGCCCAGAACCATCGACATCCATTTTGAGACGGTTGACGTCACGAGCGAAGTAACCGGCAATTAGCATTTCGCCCTGAATATCTTCCGGCAGATGCGGCGACTCGGCGAACTCGATGATCATGGATTTGATCCGCGTCTGCCCGATCGTCATGTCACGGTGCGATCTACCGGCGGAGGTTTTCCGACTCACTAGGCCTGGCAACAATTCGAATACCTCAGGCCCATTGCTCTTACTGAACGGCTCGCCCCAATTCCCAAAGTTAACGCCCCAGGGATTCTGACCACCTGTGGAGGGAAAAGCGTGAAGCTGCAACCGCCGGGGACGCAGACGCCACGAACCATGTTCGTCCAGATGTACGATGCCCCACGGTGTTTCCACTCGCGAGAATACGTGCAGACCCTGGCAGAACAACAACTCGCCGCCGGGACTCCAAGTCAATGAGTTGACATTCTGATGCGTGTCGCCAGTGCCAAATCCGGTGAGCAGGACACTGCGCGTATCGGCTTTGTTGTCGCCGTCGGTATCTGTCAAATGCAACAGGTCATTCCCCTGAGCGATGTATGCTCCCCCATGTCCCAACGCGAATCCCATCGGCATGTTCAAGCCATCGGCGAAGACCGTCGTCTTGTCAGCGCGACCATCGCCATTGGTGTCGCTCAGAATTAGGAGCTTATCGTTCGGCTCTTCTACAGGATTCAACTGTGGATAGACCGCTGTCACCAGTACCCAAAGTCTTCCGGCGGGATCCCACGTCATGCAGACGGGATTGGCCACGCCGTCAGTCTCATCGGCGAACAGGCTTGCTTCGTAGCCATCAGCCAGCGTGAACGACTTCAATTCGGCCGCGACTGAGTTGTCTGCTTCAGGAGTGGATACCGACAGATTATCCTGTGCATTTGTGGTTTCGGAGAAGACAATGGAGGAATACAGTATTAGCAGCAAAGCAGAATGTTTATAGATAAGGCGGTCCATTATGTATCTTTCAAATGCGGTTAAGCGATTGTCTTGTGTTCTTGGTCAATTCCAAGTTGATGCAGAATTGTTGCGGTCTGGCCCAGGATTGCCCAAGCTTTCGTCCTTCATTCTTCCGTTCATTGATTACTCGCTTTCGCTGCCTCGTGAATTCGCTGTTCGGCCTCGACCAGATGCGGCAATGCGTTCTGCAGTTCTTCAGGAAACCATCGCCGCGACGGGTTCGTATGATCACGACTACTGGCTGTACTTTGACGGTTTCCGTAAAGAAATGCCCAGTTGGTTGGACGCCAGTAGCGGAACCAAAGATCGTTCTTCTGCCCGATTGCTCGTCGCAGTTTCTCTGCCGTCTCCGGCTGAACTCTTTCTTCAGTCTCATGTTTTCTTATGGGTGTGGCTCGATCTGCGAACCCAAGCTGCGATGCGAATGCCTGAGCCGCAAACCAATGACCTTCTGGAGAAAGATGCAGCCCGTTGCTCGAATGCTCTTTCGGTGAACCTTCAGATTGCAGAGCCGTGAAGAGATCCACGACTGGCAAGCGTCTCTTGTGGCCGATTGTTCGAATGGCATCTGCGTAGACAGCAAGCGATTCATTCCTCTTGTTGATGTTGAGCTCTAGATTCAACGGGTTGCTGAACGGGACCGGAGTGACGAGCACAAGCCTTTTCGTATAATCGGCGATCTGATCGAGGTGTTGTGAGTACGCGTCGATGAACTCTTCGACGCGATCTGGCCCGTCGAGCGACTCGGACTGACCCATCCAGAAGAAGACGATATCTGCTTTGATGCGAGTACGGCCGTCAAGCTCACCGTAGTCCGGCTTATTCGCTGCGTAGAAATTGCGTGGGCGTTGCTGCATGTAAACAGTGTCGGCTTGCCACGCGAGGTTTCGCAATCGGACATTGTGTTGCGAGCGTGCGGCAGTAAGTAAGGTTTCAAGATACCCGTTTCGGCTTATACCCAAAGCATTCGTACTGCCGATAATGGCAATCGTTTGGTCTGAATTGATAGCAAATCCATCTTCAAACGCCGGCACGGGAGTTTTCGGTCGAGACAATGGCCGCAGAGACGGTTTGGGACCGGAGAAGACAGCGTATTTGTTGAGAGCGGCCAAAGTGGCGCCCGGGGCTAAATGCCATAAGCTGGCTAAAGACACGGTGTCACCGCCCAGTTGCAGAAAGATCTGCTCCGGATTCCCGGCGATGCCCCCCGCAGAACCGTGATCCATCACTCGAACCGCAATGACATTCTTGCCCGGCTTCAACACTCCAGCGGGAACTGGATAGTTTCGCACCGTGAAATGATGCCCCGGATTTTCATAGCCGCCAACTCGTGTGCCGTTGACCCAGGTAACATCCATGTCATCGATCTGACCGACGTGCAATGTTGCTGCGGCTTTGGCCTGGTCGACCGAGAGTTCGATAGTCTTTCGGAACCAGACGACACCATCGAATCCAGGCAGTTTGACAGTGTCAAAGTGACCAGGTACTTTCATCGTTTTCCATTTGCTATGGTCGAAAGTCGGTTTTGCCCACGCTTCATCCTGTGATCCGGGATCGACTCCCTCGATCAGTTTCGACCAGTACGGTAATTCCTTCTTTGGCAACTTCGCAATCAGTTCCTTCTTGTTCAGGCCAGCCAATTCGATCTTCGGATCGGGTGTAAACGTGACGATTCTGTATTGCACGGTCTGTGGTAGTCCACCGTGTATCTGCAAGGCGATCCTTCCAGACAGCTCACCCTTCACATCGTCAATGGCCGTGCATAGCGTGCCATTGACCGCAGTCCAGATGCGATGCCCCACGGCCAGGATTTCGTACCGGTTCCAGTCGCCTTTCTTCACGACCTTGACGGCGCGATCATTCCAATCCAGTTTCCCGCGGCCGTGTTCGTGGTACAAGTTACCCCACACATTACCAATCACCTGGTCGTGACCGACGTCCGCCTGATAGCCAATCGCCTGCCCATGAGCATCCACCGGCATCGAGCGAAACTGAATTCCAGCGTTGCGGTCATCAGGAGTCAGCTTCACGTCCACAGCAAGATAAAAATCGCTCACCTCAATGTCGGACCAGAGGAACTCGTTCTTCGACACAATCTTGTCGGAATGCCCAACGATGGCGCCGTCTTTGACAGACCAGTAACCATTGTTGCCGTTCCAGCCGCTCAGATCCTTTTCGTTGAAGAGCGACCTGACAGTTCGTCGCTTGCGAATCCATCCGCCGGGCTGTGCTGTAGCAGTCTTCTGCGTATCGACATACCAAGACTTGATGCGACCGAGCATGGCAGCAGCTCGTTCGGGTTGCTCAGTGGCAAGGTTGGCCTTTTCCCCCTCGTCGTTTGTCAAGTTGAATAATTCGATGACTTCGTTCTCGAACGTGCCCGGTTTGGCCTTGGGATGTTGAACGACAAGTTTCCACGGGCCGTCTCGCAGAGCCTCGGAGCGGGAGCCGTTGTTGGACAGGTCAGCCCAAAAGAGCGGGCGAGTTGGTAAGGCTTTCTGCTCAAAGAGCACTGTCGAAAGATCGATGCCATCAAGCGGTTTGTCTTTGGGGGGAGCGATGCCGGCGACGGACAGGATGGTGGGCATCACATCGAGCGTGATGCTCAAGTCTTCGGCTTGAGTGCCTGCCTTGATCCTGCCGGGCCACCACGCGACGGCCGGCACACGCGTGCCGCCTTCGTAGACAGAACCCTTGTGTCCGCGAAAACGCGGACTGCCAGTTGCCGTGCCCGGTGCATCACCATTGTCTGAAAAGAAGAGAAACAGTGTATTCTTTTCAAGGCCCAACTCGATCAGCTTGGCGCGTACTTGGTCCACGCCCTTGTCCATTTCCAGGATCATCTGCTTCATCGCCTCGGCGTGCGGAGTTGTTCGTTTCTTCGTGCCGGGGCCGCGCTGAATGGGATCGTCTGGTCTCTGCACAGGCGAATGCGGTGACTCGTGTGCGATGTAAAGGCAGAATGGCTTATCCTTGTTCTGTTCGATGAACTCCAACGCATACTTGTTGATCAGGTGCGTTGTGTAGCCCTCTTCCTTCGTCTCCGCCAGGCCATGCCACCAGTCGTGCTGCATGTGGTCGCCCCAGTGGTTGATGTAGTCGATGTTGCCACTGACGTAGCCCATGAAGTAATCAAATCCGTGGTTCATCGGGTGATACTTTTGCGTTTCCGCCGCATAACCAAGGTGCCACTTGCCGACGAGCCCTGTCGAGTAGCCGGCGTTTTTAAACAGTTCCGCGAATGTCACCTCGGATTCGTGCAGTCCTTTGCGATGCTCTGGATGCGTGGCGTGTGGATGAATAACCGCCTCGATACCGGCCCGCTGCTGGTAACGGCCCGTAACCAATCCGGCGCGGGTGGCCGAGCAAATTGCTCCGCTTGCATGAAAATCGGTGAACAACATCCCTTCACTGGCCAACCGGTCCATGCCGGGAGTCTTGTAATTCGGGTTACCGTACGGAGCAATCGACGGCCCGGCATAACCCATGTCGTCCACCATCATAACAATGATGTTGGGGCGATCAGCGGCCGTTGCGGTAAGCCCAAATAGTACACCGACAAATGCCAAGACAAGGCAGGTTGATATCTTCATGGTTCTCATTCTTTGGTTGAGTTTTCCGAGTACCGCCACTGTATTGGGCCCATCTCTTCGCGTGGCGACATTGGATCGCCGCGATAACATACCAAGATGGGTTGTTGCAGGCATCTTGACTTCTTTCATTTGTGAAGACAGCGAAGTCAATGATTGCCTTCGTCACAGCAACTTCACAATATGGTGCTGCATCATTGAACCGAGCTTCGCCGGGGATGTGACCTTGTAGGTGGGAGTCGTTATTGTACCACACGAAGGAACTCTCCGTCTATCAGAATATTAATAGGTACTATTAGATCAAACGCTTGCGTTGTGAGTCTGTATCGTGATAAAATAGTACCATGTCAGTTCACTCACGCTAAGCTTGCCGTCGTTATTGGTGTCGTAGCCAGCGAATGCTTTGGTTGCTTCGCCAACAATTTCGTCGCGGCTGATGATCTAATTTTTGTCGAGATCGATTTCATCGGCATGAACCAGAATCCACGGTTGACGCGGTCCATCACCGGGCTGAGGACCGCGTGGACCTCCGACTTGTGTTGGAGGCCCACCACCACGAGGTGGATTGCCTGCGTCACCTCGTTGTTGACCTCTGGGACCACGAAGTTCATCAGCTGTGATCTGCCCGTCTTGATTGGTGTCAAGCTTGCGTAACGCGGTAGCAGCTGCTCGGAGTTCTGACTGATCAATCTGGCCATCGCCGTTTGCATCTAATGCTTTCGTAATCGGATCGCCATTGACGCGAACTCGTACATGGCCACTGCTTCCCTGAACTTCACCGCTCAGGTAGCCGTATTCTTTAGCACTCTTGACTCCAGATCGCGGATGACCGGGCTGCGGAACAAGTTGATAGACGATGCCATCCAGATCTTGCTTGATGAACATGTGGTCGTGACCGTTGAAGACGACACTCACACCATGATCGACTAGCATCTGATGAATGGATTTCCCCCACCGGGGCGATGACGATCAAACTCGTCTTCTCCCGATGAGCCTTGGCCACCCCATTCCCAGAACATGGCCGCCTCTTTACCTCCACGTTGATTCTGCTGGCTACCACCTACCAAGTGATGCAGGAACACAAATCGCAGCTTGGCTTCGCTTTCATCCAACGAATGCTTCAGCCACTGATATTGTTTCTCGCCAAGCGTCCAATACCAGTTATCTCCTGATCCGCCGCCACGGGTTCGCGTTGTCGTGTGACGAAACGGATCAAACACGATAAATTGAGCATCGCCCCACTCGAACTGGTAGTAGTTTTCCGGTAAACCAACTTCTCGTTCATGTTGCTCGTTGTCCGTGAAAAAATCATTGGGAGACGGATTGGGAAGGTATTTTTTGCGTGTCATTTTTCCCCAGACATTTGATCCACGGTTCCCCAATTCCCCGTCGTGATTACCCAGAGCAAAATACAAAGCTGCGGAATGACAGAGTTGGCCAAGGTAGTATCGTTGCGCCAAATACTGTGGCTCCGAAAGCTCCGGCTTCATATATTTGCCTGTCATGAACGGTATGTCTTGTTGTTGTCCGGGGACGCCACCGCGAAACCGATTCAGGTCCGTACTTCCAACCATGAATGCGGAGTTTGAAAAACTAGCCCGCGAGGCGATCAACTCGAATCAGACGTTCGAGCAGTACCTGTTGCAACTGTGCGAACTGGAAGTGGCCGCTTGCAGATCGAATGCCTTGACCAACCTCATCAAACAGGCTCAGTTTCCTGTGGAAATGGGTCTGGAAAATTACGACTTTTCAGCAATCCAATCTATCAGCAAGCAGCAGGTGTGGGAACTTGCCCGTTGCGAATGGGTCCGGCAGTTTTCCAATGTATGCCTGCTTGGCCAACCGGGATCGGGTAAAACACATTTGGCAATTGCCTTAGGGTTCGCTACTTGTCATTCAGTCGTGTTGGAGCGGAATTATTGTTCCAAGTCATCGCAGATCGTTATGAACGCCGAAGTCTGCTGATCACCAGCAACCTCGCTTTTAGCGACTGGGGACAAATCTTCCAAGGCGAAAGAATGACGACAGCGTCGTTAGATCGATTAACGCACCATTGTTCAATATTTGATATGAATGGCGAAAGCTACCGGTTCAAAGAGTCGATAAAACGGAGTAGAAGCAACCAACCTGCGAAAGCAAAAAGCAAGTAGAATCCTGCTCGTTTTCGGCAAAACAAACTACGCAGAAAGTTCGATTCGGCAAGAAAAACCAGTACCTCACTCAAAAAACTAAACAATCCCAAGTGGGCCCAATTTCAATGAACAAGTGGTCCCCTTTTACACGCACATCTCCTCGCGACGCGCGATGTTCGCTCAGAACTGATGAACGAGAACTCCATCGACCATGATTCGGAACGAGTTGCCTATGTTGTCCTTGCCAAGGGGAGTCCTTCGAGGCGCGATCGGTAGCAGCATGTGCTTCCCAGTAATCTTGATTTCACGAGTCAGAATGCCGGTCGAGGCGGCCGGTCCCGTCTTGTTAGTTTGCGTGGTGGTGGAAGGCGAGGCGCCCGACTTTTTAGCGGGAACAGGTGTCAGCGGAGTCCCCCAGGTCGATTTCAATTCATTAACAACCAGCGAGACGATCTTCAGTTCATCATTGCCGTCGACACTGATGCTTCGATTTCCCGCTTCAGGAACCACAACGAAGCTGGCGGCGGCTTGCCCTTCATTCACGAACAGTTCTAGTGACGCCCGATCAACAAGAACTCGAATTGTCACCTTTCCATCCACGGTCGGAGCGGGGATGACTCGCAATCCATTGTCACGGTAAGGACGCTGCCGCTGTTTGGGCAGACTGAGTACTCCGACCTTTTCACCTTCAACACGAGCTTTGTTGGTGAACTGGAATTCCTGCTTCGAGGCGTCGTAGTGAATCGTCAGACCGCGGACGGTCAGGGCCATGTTACCTCTTGGCTCAAACGTCAGCGTCAGGTCGATCAACTCCGGCGTCAGCTCTGCGAGCTTTGCATTGGCATCTTTGACAGAGACGTCATCGAGCTTCGTGCTCTTTGAATAGAGCTGCTCAATCTCCTTCACCGGATTGCGGAACATCCGGATGCCGTCAGGTGTGGTACGCAGAGTGATCTCGACGGGAATCGACATCTGCTGAGTAAAGGGCATGTTCGCTTCAAGAAACGGGCGATAACCGGGTTGTTTGCTGCGCAACCAACCTACGTGTACCGTGCGTCCATTGGGCCCTTGATTGAACGCTTGAGCCGCGTACCAAGCGTCACCGTAATCAAACCGCAGGCGTTTGTCGTCCTTCTCCTTGTCGCCGAAGCCGCGCCACGTCTTGCCATCGAACTCGCCAACCTCGTAACGCGTGCCGGCGTCGGCGATGACCCACTTGCGGTCGTTGGGGTCGCCGTCAACCGCGACGTGATACATGTCAATGCACTCTGCCGCTTTGTTGGGGATGTCGCCGATGATCTCCCAATTGAGCAGATCCGTCGATTTCCACAGTCGAACCGATCGATCCTTGCCGCCGACCATCATGATGACGACATAGTATTTACCTGGTGCGTAGTAGAATACGCGAGGATCACGTTGGCCCCCCGAGTAACCTTCCTGATGATCAATGACCGGCTTGCCGCCGTTGATCTTCGCCCACGTGCGGCCTTTGTCTGTGCTGTAGGCAGCGCCTTGGAAGAAAGCGGACTTGCCGTCTTCTCCAGAATGCGTCGCGGTGTAGATGGCGTACAGCGTTTTGACGTCACCCTTCTGCTTGCCGAGTGCATTGAGTTCGTCTACTACGGCCGAACCAGACCAGATTGCGTGGAGGTTGCCGTCCTTCCACTTCACGTTGGGATATGGATTAATCGCATGCGGCAACTGCTTCCAATGCATCAGATCCATGCTGACCGCATTGCCCCATGACTTCGCGCCGCTAGAGTTCCCCTTGGCGTAGTGCTGGAACATCATGTGCCACTCACCGTCGTAATAGACCATGCCGTTTGGATCGTTCAGCCAACCCATGCGTGAGGAGAAGTGAAACTGAGGACGCAGCGGCTGGTCATAGCCGACTTGATCGTAGAGCGGGAAGGTCGACCACTCATCCTTAAGCGTCATTCCGGGTTTCGCTGGCGGAACGAATCCCGCGGAATTCATCGGACGCGATGATGTCGCATCTCGTGCAGAGGTAACCACTGGCCTGTTGGACTGTACAACATGATCGACCAGGATGTGTCCCCAGCCGCCAGCGTGCTGATCAATGATTTGCAGCCTAGCTTCTTTGCCGATGAACTCGGAGACATCCCACGACTTCCAATCAAGAATTTCCTGGTTCTTATTGTTCTTTTGTGAGTAACCCGTCGAAGTGCGAACTGGCTTGCCGTCGACCAGCAGCAGCAGTCCGGTCTTGCCAGGATGATTGCCGCCTCCTATCAAAAAGTTTAGGTGCTTCCGCTCGATCTTCAGCGGAGGAGACGTCAGCGTGCCGAGGCCTTTGTCTCCGTCCAGGTAACTGTTGATAGAACCTGTGCCGAGAAATCCCGTGACGCGGTTCCTGCGCTGACCAACGCCGAACGCAGTGCCTGTGGCGATCCACTCACCATTACCTTTTTCAAAGTCCGCGACCAGAAGATCGTCTGGCGCTGCTTCATAGTTCTGGCGAACAGGACTCACATTAACGTCCGGACGTACTGATAATGGCTTCTTGATTGATTTCTGATCTTTGGATCGTGGGTTGACAGGCTTAAATCCTATCCCTCTCTTGTACTCAACAAGAGTAGGTAGGTTACTCGAATCGGACAGCAATGGCTTCGGGTTCTCGACAAAGCCTGCCGGTCGAGAATTCTTTTCAATTTCGGCCACATGGGCATCGAGGGCTGCCTTCATGGATTTGACCCGATCAGGATGCTGGTCGGCGATGTTGTTCCGCTCGCCGAGGTCGGCTTCAAGGTCGTAAAGCTCAGTGAACCTATCGGCTTTGATTCGATAGTGGACTAGCTTCCATTTGCCCTGACGGATGCCGTCGTTTTCGTAGAACAGAGTATCGTGCGGTGATTTTGCGTCATCTTTGCCAAGCAGAATGTCGCTGACGTCTTTGCCGTCGATGATGCGGTCTTTAGGTACGGGTTGACCGGTCAGTCTGGAAATAGTTGGCAGCACATCGGTCGTCGTCATGATCTCGGACGAAACACTACCAGCGGGAATTTTCCCTGGCCACCATGCCAATGTTGCTACGCGCATGTGCCCTTCGTATTTTGGTCCAAACTTGGCTCCACGCAATGGCCCTGAAGATGTCTTGCCACCGCCACCATTATCGTTAGTGAATAAGACAAACGTATTGTCTGCAAGCTTAAGATCCCTGAGTGTTTGCAGAATGCGACCAGTCGAGTTGTCGATTTCAGAGATCAATGCGGCCATGACATTGTCGTCTGCATTGTTAAGTCTGTCTGCTCTAGTCATATGTGGAGCGTGTACTGCTGAGTGTGGGACATAACAGAAAAATGGTTCGTCCTTGTGCTGTTTTATGAATTCAACGGCTGCATCGGTAATTGCATCGGTGATCTCCGCTTGACTCGCTTCATCTGGAATATGGGCTACCGGTTTATTTTGTTTAATCCACGAAAGTGGAGGGAAATTGTGCTTAGGATTTCCTTTCACCCACATATCATTTGAGTAGGGAATGCCTTCATAAGTATCAAACCCTTGTGCAAGGGGCATAAATTCAGGCTGATCTCCTAGATGCCATTTTCCAAAACATCCAGTGGCATAACCACCTTTTTTGAGAATTTCAGCGATGGTAATCTCACTTGGATTAAGCCCACGTATATCAGCAGGAAAAACTACACTTTGACCCATCCCAATACGATTAGCGTAGCAGCCGGTCAATAATGCAGACCTAGATGGTGTGCAGGCCGAAGAACTGACATAGAAATCCGTCAGCTTCATACCTTCATTCGCCATGCGATCGAGTTGCGGCGTCTTATTCGTCGAACCAAATGGCCCAATATCTCCGTATCCCATATCGTCGATAAATATGACAACGATGTTTGGCTTGTCATTGGCAATCGCAGCGACCGACATGAATGTCAGGGCAATCAAAAGCATGCACAGTATTTGCTTATTCATTTTGAATTTCTCACTTTTCTCTCGTTGTACCGTTTTAATTTTTTGGTCGACGGCGTTCTTTGGTCTCTATTTGGGTTTCGTCCCAGCCGAATCGTTTGAAGTATGCCGTCATTGCTTCATACATGTGGCCAGCTAGTTCAGGTTGCTCGTCGGTCAGGTCGTGACTTTCTCCAATGTCCTTCTTAAGGTTAAAAAGAAACATTTTTCCTGTGTCGATATCTTTAATCAGCTTGTAGTCGCCCTGGATGATCGCGATATCATGCGGAATCGCTGGCTTAGAATGCTTGAAGACGAGGAAGGGGTCTTTTCGGTGTACTGGATTGTTTCCGCTGCTCCTCAAGTGGTCCAGCAGACTGGCGCCTTCGACCCTGGTAGGAATCTGGTCATAGCCGCCTGCAATATCCATCACGGTTGCAAATATGTCGGTGCCCACTACCGGAACAGAAGAATGCGTGTTGGGAGTGATCCCCGGGCCACGCACGATAAACGGAACGCGAATTCCACCTTCGCTGACATGATATTTGTGACTGCGTTGCGGAAAGGCCTTGTAGTAGCCGCGGTCGTGGACCGGTTTATTGAAGTCTTTCTTCGATTCGTAGCCGTTATCAGCTGTATATATCACGTAAGTATTGTCGGCGATCCCTAGTTCATCGATCTTGTCTAGAACCATTCCGATACCTGTGTCTAGGTTCTCATTCATTGCCGCCCACAACGGGCTGTTTTGATATTGGGTCACTTTGTCGGCATGCTCTGTTTCGTATTTCTTGATCGTCTCTTTTCGCGCCTGGTACTTTAGATGATTCGCGTAGTGAGATATCTGAAGGTAGAACGGTTTTCCAGCTTGTACCTGTTTCTCCATGAATTCGTTGGCTCGCTTGCTGAGATCAAAGATGAGTTTCGGATCATTTGGGTCTTTTGAATTTCCCGTACCATTGCCGGTGTTTCCATCACTCACGTCATAGCCAAGGGCATTGGGCGAGCGTCCGATATGCCACTTCCCAAGATGGGCGCAGACATAATCGGGATGAATTCTCTTCAAAATATTGGCGAGAGATTCACGATCAGTTGCATCAATGTTCCTGATGCCATCCGCTCCGAAGATCTTCAAGCTGGCCGGACTGCGTCCAAACTGGAGCGAGTGACGCGTGGGTGAACAAGTTGGCGCGGGCGAGTAGGCCTGCGAAAAACGCATGCCTTGTGCCGCAAGTTTCGCCAACCGTGGAGTCTGGTAGTAAGTGCTGCCGGAACCAAGTTCATTGGGATCCATCTGTGTCGAAAGTGCATTCCAACCCTGGTCGTCGGCGAGGATCAGGATCACGTTGGGCTTGTTTGCTGCGTTGGTAACGGAGCATGTTAATAGAAACAGGCTCACGCAGAGATGTACCGACGAGGAATGTATTTGGTTTAGTTTCATAATCTTGGCTTCAGAGAGATGCGTGTGTAGGGACTGGATAGGTAAGTGGAATAGTTTTCTGATTTGTAAAAGACGCTTTTACGATGCGTGGAGTATACTTCCATATGTACGTGACCAGAATCGAGGCTAATGATATATGAATGTTCCATATTCTATATTCTTGGGTTGAAAGTAGGTAGCTGTCTGTACGAAATGGTCCGACAGGGAGTCCGCTTTTGCCAAACAGGTTGACCATGGGAGAATTTTTCAGCCGTAGCGTACCGCAGCAGGTGCGTTTACTTTCGAGTTGGAAACGACTACGGTGTTGCCTACAATTTCACCAACGGCTGGAATAAAATATTGATCCTGACCACAGATGGTAAATTCCTTCAAAGGTTCGCCGTCTATTGAGGTCAATCCTTCGCCAACATGCTCAAAGTGGATTATGATCGTCGAATCTTTGACCTCCGAACTTTTGTAGAGTGGAAAGCGGCATTCTAGATCCTGGCTGTAAACCTCGGTGAGAGCCGAGAATAGGATCACAACATTCATCAATGTTCTAAGCATTTGCGTTTCCGGTAGTTGGTGCAAGAATTTTTCGGGCGGAGAGTCTACTTCCATGCTGATCGCAACTCCTTGACCGTTAGGGACTCCACCTGAGCGTCGCCACCTTCGGCGTGGATCGACAGTATTTCCGAATTGTGATCCGGATGAATGTAGTGGGCCGCGAACGATTCACCACCAAAGGTGAACACCTCCAGAGTGAGACGATCGATCAGGAATCTCAACGACACCTTCCCATTCCGTGGCTTCACGTTTGCAAGACATGTCGCTTCAATCGGCTTGCCTTTGTTGTCCACTCCGGTGTGGCGAAGCAGTCCGGAGTGAGGATCATATGTGATAGACACCCGTGGCAAGTCAAAGATGATTTGCTTCGCCGTTCCCGGATTGAAAGTGATTTCCAAATCAACCAGATCCAGTTTCGGAATGTTCGCCAGAGCGTTGACGCCGCTGGAAAGTTTGACAGATCCAATCTCATGAGTCTTCGTGGTCAGCGATTCGATCTCTTTAATAGGCCAGCAGAACAGTCGCATACCATCTGGCGTGGTCTTCAGACTGAACTCGTACGGGAAGGTCATTTGCTGGTTGTGCGGCACTTCAAAATGGTCTGCAGAATTCGGTCCACCTCGCATCCAACCAATCTGGACAGCTCGACCGTCAGGAGCCTGGTTGAAGGTCTGCGCGGCGTAGAAATTCCCACCACCTTGTTTCAAACTTGGCGTCTCGGCATAAAATTCTTTGCCATCAAATGTCCCGATCTCGTAGTCAAAGCTGGCGTCATAGATCAGGCATTTCATGTTGTTTCGATCGCCATCGACCGGAAGAAACACGACGTCCATACACTCGAACGCCCAGTCGCGCAAAAGGTCCGACGCAAATTCCCAGTCGGTCAAATTCTTTGATGTAAAGAAACGAACTCGGCCAGGATTCCGCTGAACCCACAGCACCATCACCCATTGTTTTGATGCTTCATGCCAGAAGACTTTCGGGTCGCGCTCGCCGTTGTCGAAACCCTGATTTGGAACTACGGCGCGGCCTTCGTTCCAGTACGTCCAGGAATCTCCGCTGTCCGTGCTGTACGCCATCGCCTGATAGAACTTGGGCTTAGCTGCGAATGTGTAGAATGCACAAATCGTTTTCGTATCACCGACTTGTTTGCCAAGACTGTTGCTGTGATCGATTACGGCCGTTCCGGAAAAGATCGTTCCCGCTCGACGATCAACGCTGTACGGCAACAAGGCATGATCAAGCTGAGTCCAGTGGATCATGTCTTTACTGGCGGCGTGCCCCCAGGTCATGTTGCCCCAGACAGTGGCCAGTGGATTGTGCTGGAAGAAAAGATGATAGTTCTCACCATCGTAGACCATGCCGTTCGGGTCGTTCAGCCAGTTCTTCTTTGACATGAAGTGAAACTGCGGACGATTCGGCTGGTCATAACCAACTTCCGGATAGCCTGACGCTGAGATTTCGCCGGTGAAGCCGAATTCCTTCTTCATTTCCGGAACGATCGGAACTGACTTCGCCGTTCCTCGAAAGTCGTCAACGTTGATATGTCCCCATCCGCCTGTGGCAAGGTCAAAGACTTGAAGCTTCGCCTTCTGACCGATAAACTTTCGTACGTCAGCACTGAATGGGACCATGGTCTCTTTGTTGACACCGGTCGCCAATTCAATTATTTTTCCATCAACAAGCAGCTTTACGCCTACTTCGCCGGGCAGACTTCCCGCACCAATTCGAAACGTTATAAATGGCTGTTTGATTTCGAATTCACGTGACGTCAGTGTACCGGTGAGTTTGTCTCCTGCTATGTCGCCCGGCTTTCCGATCTTTCCGGTGTACTTCTCGAAGCCTCCGACCCACCATTCGCCCTGAAGGTTGCTGGATTCGCGCCCGCGAACCTTGGTGTTGTCGCCCTTGGTCGGATGAAACTTGAAAGCCTCTCCTTCTGCCGTCCAGCTCTCAAGAGTGCCGGATTCAAAATCGGAATTTGGAAACAGCAATTCGTTGGCGTGAACCATCGAGCCGACCAGAAACAGAAGCCCGAAAACAGCAATCGGAAAACGTTGTTTGTTCATCATCTTGTTCCTTTTTTCTATATCGTTCGTTGTGTGAGGAATCATATTTGTTGGGTTTGACTCAGTCGCTTATGGACTCGGAACCGCTCCCGAGTGGGCGCAGGTTGCTGCAGCGATCACACACGCCTTGTGCAAAGTCTGGTTGTGGGGATCGCCGCGTAAAACACCCAGCAAGAATGCTGCCGTAAACGCGTCGCCAGCTCCGACTGTATCACGAACAGTCGTTGGTATTCCGGGCTGCTTCAAAATGCCCTCATCTGTCGCCAGTAACGCTCCTTCCGCACCTTGCGTCATTACCACCATGTCGAGGTTGTTTGTATCGAGTAATTGCTTTAGCAGTGAGTCGATTGATTCGTTCGTGTTGATTCCACAGGCAATGCAGACATCGGGAAGCTCTTCGTCGCTGAGTTTCAAAATGCTGGCATGTTTCACTGATTCTCTGATCAACTCAGAGTCAAAGAACGGCGGACGAAGATTAATGTCGAGGACACGTGGGATCCCTGCGACTTCAGCGGCTTTGACCGCTCGGTAAATTGTCGCTCGGGAAACGTCACTTCGCTGCCCCAGCGTACCGAAGTAAACGGCGTCGGCTAAGGCGATTTGTGAGCTAAGTTCTTCATTCCAAGTAAGCTGGTCCCATGCTGAGTTATCGTGGATCGTAAACGTGGGCTTGCCATCGGAATCGAGTCTGACGCCCACCGTGCCAGTGGAAGCGTCTGGCACAATTTGCATCATGCTTATGTCGATGTCATAACCGTTGAGAATGGCAGTCGCTTCGCGTCCATGACGGTCATCACCGATTGCGCTGACCATCGAAACGTTGGCTCCAAGGATCGATGCGTGACTGGCAAAGTTGGCCGGCGCGCCACCGAATCGTTCACCGTCCGGGAACAGATCCCACAGAACCTCGCCAAGAGAAATGATTGAGTGTTGATTCATTAGTACGCTCTCAGTTCGTATTCGAACTTAAACCGGAATCCTGCGAGCACAGCCGCCGATGACCAGAATAAAAGACATGAATTCAAGAGTCGCTCCCGAAAATTCGTAATTTGTGATACAGTTATATAATATCATGCTAATATTAGTTTAAAATAGCTTAAATTGCGTTTTATTTGTCACAGATTGTGATATCGACTCAATTTCTGATACGACGACATACCACTAAGGTCTTTTGGAGATATCCAGTACCCAATGCCTGAGCAAATTGAAGCGCCACCGAAATTTGTAATGTGGAAGTCCGTTCCGCTCGTTGAAGACCTGGGCTGGCAGCGGCAGTGGTTTGGCAACGAACTTGATCCGACCGCGGTCTTCAATGTGCGTGGAGTCGGTATTCGAGAACCAATGTTCAACGAGAACGTTCATCGTCCGATCGGCACGGGTGACTGGCTGATCATGTACTTTCATCAAGCCGCAAGACTAGAACGCAACAATTCAGCGGGATCATCGCAACCAAACTCACTCGTCCTCTGGCCACCTGGAGCCGAGCAATTCTACAGCTGGGCCAATGCCGCCGATGTCGAACCACATTCATGGATGCATGTGGAGGGAACCTGTGTCGCTCAGCAAGTCGAGGAGAATCGTCTGCCTACTGCTATCCCAATAACAGTCGAGAACGAGTCTTTGATGATATGTCCATTACAAAATATGATGGATGAAATGACTCGAAATGAAACCCCTGATTTGATTATTCTGCAAAACCTCTTTCAAAACTGGGCTCGTTCAATCGCGCGACATCTTCAAACGCAAGAAACACAACGTATCCCACCGTCGTTGCTGAAAGTCCGCCTCTATCTCGATGAACACTTCACTGAAACCACGCCACTGGACGATCTGGCCCGCATCGCATGTATGTCGCGAAGCCACCTCTGCCACAGATTTCGAGAACACTTCGGCACCACCATCAGCAGCTACGTAATCCGCCGCCGGATGTCGATCGCTCAAAGGATGTTGTTTGATATCAACCTACGACCTGGAGAAATCGCCAAAGAAATTGGTTACCCTGACATCTACCAGTTTTCAAAACAATTCAAAAAGACGTTCGGCGTCAGCCCAACTCAATACCGCAAGCAACACACATAACGCGATTATTAGATCAATCTGGACATTTCCTGCGGTGTACTAGCCCAGCGAACCACGTCGTGAACATCCTTTCACTAGTTCATTCGCAATTACGTCACAATCACTCTGGAATTCGATGAATAAATCGTCATGATCCTTGGCTATTACGAGTGAGTTCGTTGCATATGGTAGTTCAAAATAGAGTCATTATAATGGACCAACAGCCTCGATTGTTTTAAGTTTTTCTTGATGGATAGATTCCACATCTTTGAGTTGATTGATAATCGCTTATAATAGCTACCGAAAGTCGCTGGACTATTACAACGCTCTCGTATCCACGTCATAGACCACCATACTTAATTGACTAATGTTTGAAGGACAACCGTCACGAGATGTACATCAATCATTGGGGCAATGGTCTATTGATCTCGTTGAGATCGAAACTCCTATTGCAATATCAGACTTGAATCCGCCAATAATTATAAAAAAGAATCCCCCGCCCAGTGATACTG
>NVWB01000155.1 GCA_002733575.1 Blastopirellula sp.
TTGAGATGTAAACGCAATATCACGGGTACCCCAGTTTGCTCGCAAACTGGGCGGCACAGCCGCAAGAGGTTTCACATTGGATGTGACACAAACTTATCGGACTGCGTGAACATTACGTTTTGAGTTGTGTAAACCGGTTGTTGAATTCACGCCGCCGCGTGTGACCTCTTGTTGACTTCGTCAACCCAGTTTGCGAGCAAACAGGGCTACCCGGCCAACGATGCACTTTCGCCTCCCACACATTCTACCAAGTTCACACGGCGTTATCCATTGTTCGTCTGCTAAGAGATACCGACAAGCGAAAGCTTGCGGCCCCTTTGTTTCGAGAAAATTTGAATTGTGAAGATCTACTTAGCTTCGATGAATCGAAAACACATAATCATTCTCGCCTTGCGGTTGCATATCCACTTCAACATCTAAAAACTGCCCAATCAGCGCAGCGTGTGTGGTCGAGTGATCACTCGGCGCATGGGTTCGATAGCGATAGGTGTGCCCAAACTTGTCGGCGGCGATTGCCATGGGTAGCATCAGTTGATCGGCCAGATAATCGCCGACGACTGCTTCACTTTCCAGATACTCAGTGGCAGCACGCAAGGCGGTCTTCGCCACTTTTTGTGCTGGAGTTCCTTGCTTACCGAGTGCGGTGAAAACTTCGGTGATTTTCTCAAAGCTCAATTCAATGGTCACCACATTGCCGGGGCTGAAGCTGTTGTTGTTTTCTTCAACACGGTACTTGGCCTTCTTCCAACCGTCGGTCGTTTCAATCGTGCGGCATTCTCGCTCGGCAATGTGTAAGGGAAGCTTCGCAACCAAAGGACGCACAACACGCGATACTTCTTTGCCGCGTTTGACTAAGTCCAACGGCTTCCAACTTTCGGCAGGTTGAACATCAGCAGAAATTTGTCCGCCTCCTTTAGGATAGAACCCAATGCGGGAAATATCTAATCGAACATCTCCGCCCATTTGACGAACGATGGGTTGGTATGCTTTTTGTAAGAAGTCAAAGGTTGGAGCCCAAGGGTTGTGCGTGCCGCCGGTCACTTCAATTTCAAACGTGCCATCCGCAAACATCAACGCAGGCAACAAGGTTTGCATGATCAACGTGGTACTGCCAGCGGTGCCGATATCAAACCGGTATGTTCCGCTTTGAATAGCATTCGGCTCAAACGTAAACGTGCCGCTGCCTAAACTGTTGCCCGTGACACACGCATTACAGACTCTGGCCGCAGCAGAGACGGCGGTTTGATGTTGTTTCTTCAGACCGGTTGGTTTACGACCAGCGCGTACATTGATCATCCGAAACGGGGTTTGCGTCAACATCGAAAGCGTAAGGCTACTGCGAACAATCTGCCCGCCTGCCTCTCCGAGATTTCCGTTTATTTCTAGCATGAACGGTTGTTGTCCTTGTGTGGTATAAGTGAATTCGCGTGTAATGAATTCAAAGACACGAACTGAGATAGATTGTTCGCGCTGGAGGGAGATATCTTTCTAGGCATCGCAAACTACGGCAGATGCTTCTGGTAGTAGTGGCGGAATTGATGGTAGGTTAATCCCAACTGCCGGGCCGCTTCAGCTTGGTTGTTGCCTGATTGTAAGAGGGCGGTTTCGATTAACTCGCGTGCAAAACTGGCCAGTTGTTCTTGATAGCCGCCACTCGTTCCTTTGGAAATTCTAGGTGATTGGAGTCCCAAATCGCTGGGTGTGATTTCATCGGTGGTATCTCGATAGACGGCCCTTTCGATCACATTTTTTAGTTCTCGCACGTTGCCTGGAAAAGGATAGCGGTTTAATTCCTTGATGGCCGCTGCCGAGAATCGTTTGCCGCGGAAGGCCGGGATCTCGCGTTCAAATTGCATTGCAAAGTGATGCATTAAAACTTGAATGTCGCCCTCACGCTCTCGCAGCGGTGGCACTTGAATCTCATCAAACGCTAAGCGGTCGTACAAGTCAGGCAAGAACTCTCCACTGGCAATCCTCTCTTGCAAGTCACAGTTGGTGGCGCCAATGATTCGCACGTTCGTTTTCAGTTCGTGCATGCCGCCGACACGGGTGTAAGTTCCGTATTCGACCACGCGAAGAATCTTCTGCTGAAACGTCAACGACATATTGCCGATTTCATCCAGAAAAAGAGTTCCGCCATCGGCTTGTTCAAACTTGCCTCGGCGTGTTGAATCTGCCCCAGTAAAGGCCCCTTTCTCATGCCCGAATAATTCGCTTTCAAGCAGTGAGTCGCTGAACGCTGCGCAGTTGACCGTGATAATTGGCTGCTTGGACGAACTGCCGAGAAAGTGAATCGCACGTGCCACTAGCTCTTTGCCGGTTCCACGTTCGCCCATGATCAATAGTGGCCGGGGGATTTTCGCCACGCGGCGAATCTGTTCGACCATCGATTCGATTTGGGGAGATTTCCCGACGATTTCAAATTTGGCTTGAATGGCTTCTCGCAATTGCGTGTTGCGTTGGGCCAGTAAGCGGTTTTTATCGATGGCTTTGTAGAGCCCTCGTAGTTTGCCTAACAGGGTCGCAATACGCTGAGGTAAGTGATCACCTAGAACGAGGAAGTCAGTGGCTCCCATCTCAACCGCTTGTGAAGCTGCTGCTACATCGCCATGCTGGGCCACGACGACCAGCGGAACATCAGGGTCAAGCTGACGAATTTGAGAGATGAGCGGTTGGTTTGATACCAGTTCTTGGGGAATAATTAACAGGCGTCGATCTTCGCCATTCCGAACTGCCGTTAGTAGATCATCAATGGACGCTAGGCTCTCAAAAATGCAGGTGTCATCTACCACTAGTTTAAAAGCGTTGATCCAATGCGAGGCCTGAATTGGCTCGCCTTCCAAGATTAAAACAGATTGCAACATACGCCTATTTTAAATGAAGAAGTTAGTGGATTCCACTAGGTTAGTGATGAAACTCACTAACTTCTTGAAAGTGGCCATTATTGATAAGTCTTATGTACATAATGGTTTAAGTCGATTGGTAAGTTTTGGCCCGAAACCTGCTTTACAGATTCCTGTCAATTGGGTGGCCAAAGCTGATTGATGTCAGTTCTGAATGGGCCACCTTTATTCTTTCGCAGGAGTCCCATCGTGGAAACCTCAGTTTTGTTGTTTGGGTTTAGTCTTCAATTAGGTATGTGGATAGTGGCCAGTTGCCTCGGGCTGTTATTGCTGGTTCCGATTGCACTCTGGCTGGCCGGAATTCGATACATTCCGAACGACCGAGTCGGAATCATTGAAAAGATTTGGTCCGGCAAAGGTTCGGTCGAAGAAGGTCGCTTGCTGGCTAGTCGGGGAGAAGCGGGTTACGAGATGAAATTATTGCGGGGTGGTATTCATTTTGGATATTGGCCTTGGCAGTATCGAATTCATAAGGCTCCACTCACGATCGTGCCGCAAGGAAAGATAGGGTACGTGTTTGCCAGAGACGGACAACCGGCCGAATCAGATCAAACCCTGGCCCGGGTTGTTCCTTGTAAAGATTTCCAAGATGCACGCGGATTTCTGTTTGGCAAATCAAGTGGTCAATTGTTAGGGCAACGCGGGCGTCAACGGGCCATTTTGCGTGAAGGCGTTTACGCGATTAACTTGGCACTGTTTGTTGTGATCACCGAAGACCAGGTTTATCGATTGAATCGGATGACTCGAAATGAGTCGATGATGATCGACAAATGGCGCGGCGTGTTGCAAAGCGTAAGAGGATTCGATCCAGTAGTGGTTGGAGCGTACCCTATTAATCATCGTGACTCAGTAGAGCAGACAACCGTGGGAGATACGATTGGAGTGGTCACGGTTCAAGATGGCCCTACTTTGGATGCTGGCCAGATTATTGCTCCGCCAGTCGGCATCGAAAAAGATGCTGAGCATAACCATAGTAATTTCCAAGACATCGAAGAGTTTCTCAAAGCCGGTGGTCGACGTGGTCGCCAGTTTGGGGTGCTTACCGATGGAACGTATTTCATCAATCGCTGGTTTGCTACGGTTGAACTGATTCCAAAAACAGTGGTACCCATCGGCCATGTTGGCGTGGTGGTTAGCTATTTTGGTAAAGAAGGGAGCGATGTCTCCGGCGAAGACTTTCGGCATGGAGAGCGAGTCGCCTCAGATGAACGGGGTGTGCAAGCCAAGACCCGGAGCCCTGGCAAGTACGCATTTAATACCTATGCCGGAAATGTTCACTTGGTGCCGACGACCAACTTTGTGTTGCACTGGATCACAGGCCGGACCGAAACGCATAAGTTTGATGAAAGCTTAAAGTCGATTGATCTTGTCACCGCCGATGCGTATGAGCCCTCGTTACCGTTGTCGGTGGTCGTTCACATTGACTATCAAAAAGCGGCCAATGTGGTACAGCGTTTTGGTGACGTGAAAAAATTGATTACGCAGACGCTTGACCCTTTGTTGAGTGCGTACTTTCGGGACATTGCCCATAAGAAAACGATGCTGGAACTGCTGCATGACCGTGATCTGATTCAGGAAGAAGCACGTCAAGAATTGCGGCGGAAGTTCTGCGGTTTCGATATCGAACTAGTCGATGTGTTGATCGGGAAACCAGAAACCCAAGAGGCGACCGGTGAAATTGAAACATTACTGGAGCAACTACGGTTAAGACAACTGTCACAAGAACAAGTGAAGACGTACCAGCAGCAATGTGCGGCTTCTGAAAAACTGAAAACTTTGAAGATGGCACAAGCTCAGGCCGAACTACAGACCGAGTTGACGCAATCTCGCGTTGAGATCGAAATCTCGAAAAACCGTGGAGAAGCCGAATTGGAACAGGCCCGGATGCGGGCCGAACAAACGGTGGTGGATGCCGAAGCCGATCACCGCAAGCATTTGCTGATTGCTGAAGCCGAAAGCAAGGCCAAGGCATTACTTGGCGAAGGTGAAAGTACTCGGATCGCACTGGAAGGTGAGGCACAAGCCAACGTGCTGCGAAAGCAAATTGAATCGTATGGCGATCCTCGATTGTACGCAGTCTCTATCGTATCCAAGCACTTGTCGCAAAGCAGGCAACCGCTGGTGCCAGAGCAACTGTTCATGACCGGATCGTCACGTGACGGAGAGAAAAGCGGCAGCGAACAAGGGCCACTCAGTAGTTTGATTGAATTACTGCTGGCCGAAAAAGTGGGCTTCAAAACCGAGGTGTTTTCGAATTCGGAACCGGAAGAAAAACCCCGTGAAGATGATTCAACTTCTGCATAGTCTGTAGGTTAAAAGAAAAATAGAACGCATATTGAAATCAATTCGATGTGCGTTTTTTTGTTTAACTTCACTTACCTTGATTCGGATTTGAAATCGCGTGCAATTGTTTCATCGACAAGATGTAGAGCACATTGTTCGCACTGTTGGGTGTCGCATAGATTGCGCTGGATAAAAAGCTTTCGCTGACCGGGTTTCCGCCGGGCATGGCAATAGCCGGGTCTTTCGAAAGATTGAATACCGCAAGTTCACCATCTTCATCGGCCGCATAAACATGCCGGGCCGAGATCAGCGGTGTTGACCAAGTGTGTGCAAATAGATCATAGGTCCAATGGGCCACGCCGGTCTTCGCATCAATGCAGTGGAGCAGACCTGATGTATCTGAGACGAAGGCTAGGTCTTCTTTGATCACGACACTGCTCATACAGCGGTGCATTTCTTCCTCGAATACTGTTCTACCGTTGCCATCAAGATCGGTGCCCGTGTAAAGCCAAACAACTGCGGAGTTCGGATTCGGCTTGGTGTATTCTCCTTTGTCCTTTTCGCAGGCAATGCGGCGGCGATGTGGTATCGGGGTGTCTGGCGATTCTTTACTAAACACTAAGTCAGGGCTCACATCGCCTCTCTTGGTTGGATCAATACACCACAGATGCCCATCGCCTTCACCATGTTCAGGGTCTTGTCCAACGGCAATATAGACATTGCCGTTGTAGATGGTTGGCTTGGCGATCAGGTTGTTTCGGGTGGCACGCCCGCCGAGCATCCAAATTGAATCTTTGGGGTTGCAGTCGAATTTCCAGAGTAGTTTTCCCTTGCCATCGGCGGTTCCTTGAGGATCAAAACTATAAAGCCAGCCATCGCCGCCGGGGAAGATGACTTGATCCACTCCGCCCAGTTTGGCAACTACCGGCGAACCCCATGATCCGTGTAAGATGTTTTTGGTCGCGGAGTTGTCAGACCAAAGGACTTTGCCTGTTTTTTTATCGAGTGCTAAAAAACAAGGGGCGAGTTCGTTCGGATTATTCGAATGTGATTCATCCAGCCCTTGTCCTGTCACCAGAAAAATGGCATCCTTTGAAGCGGCAATCTGACTGCAACTGGCGTTGTGAGGCGAGACTCCCAATTCGGCCATCATGTCCAATCGCCAAACCGTGTCGGCCTCTTTCTTGGTGTTCAAGACTTGTTGCCCGAATTTGTCTTTTACGCCATCGTCTTCATTGTCGTAAAACCCTTCGGTGTCAAGGCAAACGACTTCGCAGCGATTGGTCACATACCACAGTCGGTCACCTTCAACATGTGGTGTGCTGGTGATTCCTTGCATGGGCCAATCGTGAACGCGACCCGTTGGTAGTTTTTCGTTTGAATCCTGCCACAAAAGCTCACCATCTTTGGCATCGAAACAAAGTAGCACGCCTAAGTCGATGTCACTCGGGTACCGCTTCAAATAGCCAGCATGGTTATTCGTGCCAACAAACACCTTGCCGCCAGAGATCACTGGCCCACAGTAAGCGACCGAACCAACTGGCACTGACCACAGAACATTCTTCCCTGTCTTGATGTCAAAGTCAGTTGGCACAATGCGTTCTTGCTCACGCAGAAAGGCCCTGTAGTCTTCCGCATATTTGGCCATGAAGATACTGGCAACCAGAATCACGACCAGCATCGTCATCAAGCTAAACCGAAACCGCCAACGCCGCGGTTGGGTTTTATCAATCGGTTGGTCTACGTCGCTTCTGTTTTCAGAAATAATGGAATCGTTCACACATCACACCTTGTTGCCCTCTTTGGTGTAGATATTCTATTTCTTGATGCAGATGATTGTATCATGCTGGTGCTAAACTTGCAAAACAATTTTAAGTAAACACAAACTTCCGGTCTTCATTCTCGGCCACTACCGGTATAGCGCCTTCGGTCAGGCGTTGTTCCTGAATCACGTATTTGGTGTGGCAGCGATAGGTGCAGATGCCGCAGCCTACGCATTTTTCGCGGTCGACATGCGGGGCCATGATCGTCGCGAACTCATCGATTTCTAAGTCAGTGAACCCTTGTTCTTCTAACATGGCCCGGTCGACATCAAGCGAGATCGGTTTCATTTCAATTGCGTTGTAGCCCGCTTGTTGGCATTCGACATAACACAAATCACAGGCTTCGCGGTTATCATCTTCACGAAACGGTAAACAGGTTTCTGTGTTCACCACTGCCAGGCCCATGTGGGTTTCTCGTTTCAGTAGCAGATCAAGCGGTTGAATGGCGCCGGTCGGGCAAACTTGTGTGCAGAAGTTACAGTCTTGATGGCAGCCAGCATGTTCAGGATGGGCGACCGGAGTCCAGAGTGATTCGAGCCCATGTTCTAAGCCGGCAGGGTGTAGCACCGGGCCAGGGCAGACTTTGAAACATTCTCCGCAGCGGATGCACAAGTCTAAAAACGCATCTTCTGGCACACTACCTGGCGGACGAAGCGGTTTGTGTTTGGCGCTTTGACCGGCCGCATCGACTACTCGCGTCACTGCGGCAGCGGTCGCTCCAATTACACCGGCAGCGATGAACCCCCTGCGTGAAACGGGTCGTGGTTCGACGGGCGTATCTTCTAATACTTTCAGTTCAACGAAGTTCCAACGCGTGACAAATTTAATTGCATCGGTCGGGCAAACTCCACCACAGGTTTGGCAATAGGTGCAGTCGTTCGTGCGTGTGGTATAGTCTTCATGAATGGCATCGAACGGGCAAATCTCTACGCACTTGTTGCAGTTAATACAGCTAGATTCGACCTTGCGCTCGCCGACTCGTAAGAAGTTAAACACCGAAAGCAATGCACCACTCGGGCAAACGTACCGGCACCAGAATCGACGACCCAAGAGACTAAGTAGAAACACACTGGCGAACAACCCGAGTGATACATAAAACATCGTATCAACCGGGCCTAAATGATTGGTGCCCTTCATCATTCCAAGTTGGGCCCTGCCGCCGGAGAACAACAGCCCGCGTGTAAGGATTGGAATCGCAGAGAAAAACCCGCTAGTTAACACGCCAAAGATTGAACTAACCAAGATGCCTGTCAGCAGATAATACTTGATATGCACCCAGCCGCCTTTGGGTCCGTTTTCTGCTAGATGAAATCGTTTGAAGTGCCGGCCTATCAGCCAGTCAAACGCATCGATTAATGTCCCGAGCGGACAAAAATATCCGCAGAATGCTCGCGGCACAATAATGCAAAATGCCAGAATGCCGATCATCCAGGCGAGTGTTTCCCAGTTGAATACCTTTCCGGCAAGCACGGTCGAGAGCCCAACCAGCGGATCGATGAGTAAAAATAGTTCGACCGAAAACGTCTCTTTGTTGCTCAGTGTTTCTGCTGAAAAATTCTCGGAGTAGGGCCAGCACACATAAAAGAATGCGTAGAGGAACATGACCAGGCACACAACTTGAATGATACGCCGCAGAGGTGAACTTCGTGTGGCCGGGCCAATCCGTTCAAGCCACCGCCAGAGGAACCCTCGCCAGCCAGTTCGCTTGCTCTTCTTCAGAAAACCGAAGAAGATATTTGCCGCTTTCCAGCGACTCGGCGGTTGGTTCACTTGAGACCTGCCTTTTTGAGTGCCTGCAATGTCCCGCCGATGATCGCGTCTTTAGAAACCGTGGCTCCGCTGACTCCATCGACTTGCAAGCTTTGGGCCTCGATAATTCTTTGCGGAATCAGCTTGCAGGCATTTTGATCAATCTTCTCCTGATGCCGGGTGTCGAGCTTTGCAACTTTTCCATTGGCGATGACCATGGTGATGTTGATATCGCCAGAGTAGCCGATCACTTTCTCTTGGTACTTGCCATCTTTGAGTGTTTGGCCGGTTAGGGAGCCCATCGAAAGTAGATCAAGTTTCGATTGCACTTTTTTGGCCCTCTGCGGCAGCAAATGTTTGCCATAAGGTGGCTTCGCGGTGGGGAATAAACGAATGGCTTCGCTGTAATGTTTTTTGGCCATGTCGGTCTTTCCCCAAGCGGCATATAAGCTGCCGTAGTCACTCTGGATTTCGGCTTCACGCATTTCAGTCCAAGGCGGCCCTGGGATGTGTTTCATGGCCGTGTCTAACTGCTGTTTGGCTTCTTCAAACATGTCATATTTCTGATACAAAGAAGCAAGCGATTTGAGATCCGGCAAAGGGTGTTCGGTGGTCGGGTCGGCGATTCGCTGCCGGTAAGCATGCACGGCCCAAATTGGCTCGTTGCCGAGAAAAAGATACATGGGCAACTCGTGCCCATTGCCGATGTCATCTTTCTGCAGATAATCCCAGGTCAGTTTGATCGCTTCCCGCTGAGACGCCTGATCGTTTTTGCCAAGCAACCGGCGAATTTCTATCCGCCCATCCTTCCACGGTTTGTTGATGTCCCACTCGGTTGTGATGTCGGCCAACCAAACTGGCGGAATTTGTAGATTGGCCAGCCCTTGTTCCAGTTCAGTCCTTCGGCTGGCGGTCTCTGGTGTCTCAGAAGGAACGACTTCAGCAGGCTCTTCTTGGGGAAGCGTCACAGAATCAACTGGAGTGGCCTCTTCTTCCGAAGGTAACTCGGTCTCCGGTTCATCCACCGAAGTGACCGGGGCCGTTTTATTCTCTACCGGATTCGTTGGCGTGGGCTCTTTCGTTCCACAGCCAAGCAAACAGGTGACAAGAAAAGTAAACGCGAGCGTGGAGTGAAGACGAAAGCGAGTTGTTGAGGAGTATAGAAACATGGTGGGGCCTGAAGATTGGTGTGTGTTTTAGGTTGCCAAGCATTGTAACATAGATTGTTAGAAAGGAGAAATCTTGGAAGAACATGCTTAGGTTTTTAAATAAGGTAAGGGCTTTTGTATAATGAAGCCCTGTGTTCTTTGAAGAAAGCTATCAATAGTTAATAAAATTGATAGTACTTCATGTGGATTTTTGTTATCTTCTAGCAAATTAAGAGTTTTGTATCGCGTCTCCTGCTTCTATGAGGGAATGATCTAACCATGATTTACTCCATTCGTCTTCGTTACTGCCTTGTAAGCCTGCTTTTTGTTTCCGTTCCTCACGTTGTACTATCTGGGGAGTTAGAGCAAACAATCGCTCGTTCTTACGAAATCCGTCTTATTGGCGATATGCAAATGAATATTTCGAACACAAAGCAACATATAAAAACAGAGACCGCTCTTGCTTACACCTGGAGGGGAAACAGTAATAAACGGCAATTGTACTACGACTCTTTTTGGGTCAAAGCTCTTAACGGTACTCAGACAATAATGGACGTTTATCGAGATGCTTCAAAAATTGTAGTAGTGAATAAAGGGAAAGAAGATGAGGTTTTGTATAAAGACTCACCAGAAGATCTTAGGGCAGAATTTGATGATTCTTTTCGTTCACCTCTTGCTACGATTGCACTCGATGATAATGGAAAAGTCATTGAGCGAACCAATATTGGCAAACCAGGGGCACAAGCTCTAGTTCAATCAGGTGCGATCTCCAATGCATTAATTTTCCATCCTCCTTTTTATGGTAATAAAGATTCCTGGACATCTCCAAACGAGTTCAGTGTTGGTCAGAATAAAACGATGAAAGGAGATTTAGCTTACTCTAAAGTCCGAGTAGAAAATGGACTGCAAGTTGTAAAAGTAACAGGCACATTTTCCGAAGAGAACATAAATCTCGAAGGATCACCTATAACCCTAACTAAAGCGATGTACAAGATATCAGGAGAACAGAGCTATAACTTGGTTAAGCAGGAATGGGTAGCTGGAAAAATGTTGATCAAAGTTACTCTCGAAATGGGTGCTGGTGGTAAGGTTATTGGGAATAGCGCCGGTACAATTGATATTACTTTTAAACAACTGCCCAAGACTCCTTGATAGTTAAACTCTTGTAAGATGGATGGTCTAGAACAAAACAAGATAAAAATTGAAGATTCATCACGATAAACTAATCAAACTAAAACAGTATCGTTTAGCTACCATCCATCCTGCTTTTCTGATAGTGATTGAGAACAGATACTACTTCCTCGTCAGGCACAGCACTGACCTACAGAGCAGGAGCCTTCTAGCGACTGGGCACTCCGATACCCAAAAGTTGCTTTACCGTTCGATATCGGGTATTTTAGAAATTTCCCCCACCCCGCGTGGTCAACTACGCGGAACAATTCGTTGACACTTTTCTACCCAGGATCAACAGTCTTATGCAACCGATTGACCGACGAACTTTTACGGCGTCTATTGCCGCTGGCCTTGTAAGTACCACCGCTCAGGCAGCAAGTGACCCAGGTGAAGTTGCCGTAGGCCCGATGGTTGGGCATGTCGCTACCACATCTGCGATGGTTTGGTTTCGTCCGAGTGAGGAGGGTCGATTCACTCTGCGGGTACATTCAAAAGGTGGCAAGTCCGATTTACATGCCACGAGCGAATCGAAAAACGAGAGTGATCGGTGCATTACTTGGCAGATCGAAGGGTTGAAACCAGCGACACGTTATCGATACAGTATTCAATCGGAATCGAACACGCTTGTGTCTGGCGAGGATTACTATTTCGAGACGGCGCCAGAGGATGGACGTCGATCAAAGGTTTGTCTGGCTTTTGGTTCATGTGCGCACATCAAGCCGCTGCCGCTTTGGACTCAGATTGAAGAGCGGGGCGCCGAGGGACTAGTGCTTCTGGGAGACACGCCGTATATCGACTCGACCAATCTGGCAACGGCCCGAAGAAAGCATCGTGAGTTCCTTTCGGTTCCAGAGTTAGCAGCTATCACTCGGCATATGCCTGTCTGGGGAACCTGGGACGATCACGACTTTGGTAGAAACGACTCGGATGGTCGTCTCAAGGGAAAGGAAAATACGCGGCAAGCCTTTGTTGAATATCGTGCAAACGAAGAGTATGGTGATCAAGATCAAGGAATTTATACGAAGTTTCGTCGTGGCCCAGTCGAGGTGTTTATGCTCGATACCCGCTGGTTCGCTCGCACTGAACCTTCGCCGATTGATCCAGACAAGCCGACGTTGCTGGGGAAACGCCAATGGGATTGGCTACTGGCATCGCTCAAAAAATCGACAGCCCCGTTCAAGGTGATTGCCTGCGGAATGATCTGGGATGACAAGAAGAATGGCGAATCGGACGACTGGGGCACTTATTCGCACGAACGGTCAGCGTTGTTCGATTTCCTTGGCGAGAACGACATTTCTGGTGCGGTACTAATTGGTGGCGATATCCACTGTTCGCGTCATCTTCGTTACCAGACAGAAAAACAGGTCGGTTATCCGCTGCACCAAATGATTGTGTCCCCGATTCACAATAGCACGATATCCAGCCTAAACGTGGCACACCCTGATTTGATCCGAGGCGAGGCAATCCCACACGTCTGGCTCCGCCTCGAAGTCGACTCCACCAAGCAGCCAGCAACCCTGCACGCAGAATGGGTTCAAATGGACGGAAGAAAAATGTGGGATCTCACCCTGACAGAAGATGATCTGCGAAAAACTGTGTAGCGATCATCACGCGAAGCCGAAAATCGTATTTAATTCTGCTCTAGAATACATCTTGTCTGGTAACCCTTTGCACACAACCACTGAATGATGACAACCACAGACACAAAACGACATTGGTATAACATTTCACCAGAATTTATGTTGGTGATTACCATTGCTGCGTTGTCGGCAGTTTTTCTGGCCGACCGTTTAAACTGGTGGCTAACTAAAGATGCGTTTGGGAACATTCAACTAGCAGCGGCGATCCTTGGCGTGTTGCTGGTGATCGAACTAGCATGCTTTATCATCAGTTTAAAACTTGGCCAACGCCGCAGTTTTAGTCTGCGTTGGTTGTTTATGTTGACTGTTGCTGCGGCTATTCCAACGTTGATGTACCAGATTCATGATCGTTATGAGGAACGTCAAGCTAGGGCCTTTCTGGATGTCAACGAATTGCATACTCGCATTCTCACTAGTAAAATCAAACGGGAAATGTTGTATAGTAAGCCAGCGATTACTAAATCAATTAACCTCGACAAAGAAGTGGTTACTGCATTGAACTTTGCAATTGCAGAATCTATCGGCTGCGATTGCTGCTTTGACAGTGTGCGAAGTGATGTTTCAGATGCAGACTTGGAATCATTCCAGTATTTTCCACATCTAGAAAGTCTCGATCTGGCAGAAAGCTCCATTACTGATGAAGGGCTTTATCAGTTAGGGCAACTGAAGAATCTAAAGAAACTAAACCTTGCAAGGAATCATATTACGGATGCCGGACTTGCTCACCTGCGTGGGCTGACAGGCCTGAAAGAACTTGTGCTGAGTGAAACTCAGATCACGGATGATGGTTTGGTTCATCTGCGAAAGATGAAAAATCTAGAAGTATTAGAGTTGCAGGGGTTGAGTTTATCAGATGAAGGTCTTCTTAATTTGTCGGAACTAAAGGAGTTAAGGAATTTAGCCATCAGTGGAGATCAAATCACTGATAATGGATTGATCTACTTTCAAAACATGAAGAAACTTGAACGGTTAAACCTCTGGGAAACAAGTATTACCGTCAATGGTGTGATTCCTCTGGGTAACCTAAAAAATTTGGAAAACCTATCTGTCTGGGATAAAGTTATCTATGGTCGAGGAATTGAGAGTCTTAGGAGAAAGGCTGCCCGGCAAGTCTCTAAAGCTCGGGTGAAATCTTCCTGAAGAATGGCCGAGCCAGGTACGCTATTGCGTACCAGAAGCTGATAGTTTGCGACCATTCCAACTAAAACACAGAAAATCTACCGCGCACCTATCCCTTTTCGCTCTGTTTTTCGCTATCAATAGTAACGCAAGAGAATAAGCACTCACTCCGAGTTCTCCGGTATCCCCATTTATCCCTCAGTGACCAAGCCCATGATTGAACTGCACGGTGTTAGTAAAGCGTTTGGCGAGACCCTCGCGCTCAAGACGACCGATTTTAATTTGGAATCCGGCAAGACCACCGCACTGCTAGGCCCTAGTGGTTGCGGCAAGTCGACCTTGTTGCGGGTCATGGTTGGGTTGATTCCGACTGATACTGGGCAAGTGTTGTTCGATAAGACTGTAATCACGAAGCAAAACTCTCGACAGATTCGGCATCGCATCGGTTATGTGATTCAAGATGGTGGGCTGTTTCCGCATCTCACCGGTCGGGGGAATGTTACGCTCATGGCCAAGCACTTGGGCTGGGAACGTGACAAGATCGCGGCCCGAGTCGAAGAGTTAGAAGCGTTGACGCAACTGCCCACTGGATCAATTGACCGTTACCCGGCACAAATGTCAGGCGGACAGCGGCAACGGGTTAGTATGATTAGGGCACTGTTTCTCGATCCTGACTTAGTGGTGCTAGACGAACCGATGGGCGCACTCGACCCGATGATTCGTTCTGAACTGCAAACACAACTGCGAGAGATTTTTACCTCGCTCAGCAAAACCGTGGTCATGGTCACGCACGATATCAGCGAGGCCGGATTTCTGGCAGATACCGTGGCTCTGTTAAAAGATGGCCGTATTGCCCAGCAAGGCACGCTGGCCGATTTAGTCGAGCGACCTGCCGTTCCGTTTGTCACCGATTTCATCAACGCACAACGTAGCCCACTCGAATCGTTAAGGAGTAACGCATCATGAGAAAAGTATTCCTGGCCCTGTTGCTTCTAATAACAACTGCCTCACTCACCACTGCACAAGAAGTCACCGTTGGTTCCAAGGCATTTACGGAATCGGTCATCCTCGGTGAAATCGCCACGCTTTCGGGCGAAGCGGCTGGCATAGATGTTACGCACAAAGATCAAATCGGCGGCACCATGCTTTTGTGGAACGCCTTGAAGAAGGGCGATATCGACGCCTATCCTGATTACACCGGAACGATCATCAAAGAAATCTTGAAAGATGATCGCCTGGTTGATTTCGAGGCCATGCGTAAAGCGTTAGCTCAACATAAAGTCTTAGCGACCAAGCCGCTGGGGTTCTCGAATCCTTATCAGCTCGGCATGAAAGAAGAAGTGGCCGAGAAGCTCGGGATTCGCACCATTTCAGACTTGAAGAAGCACCCTGAGTTGCAGTTCGGTTTCAGTAACGAATTCATGAAACGCGACGATGGCTGGCCCAGCTTGCAGCAGCGATACAGCTTGCCGCACCCTGCCGATCAAGTCAAAGGCATGGAACACGCCTTGGCCTACAAAGCGTTGGGCGTTGATCCGAAAAACGACATTCTGGTGACCGACACGTATGCCACTGACCCTAAGATCAAACAATATAATTTGCGGGTTCTGGAAGATGATCTCGACCATTTCCCGAAGTACGAAACCGTGTTTCTCTATCGAGATGATCTCGAAACTCGGGCTCCTGCGTTTGTTAAAGCTTTGATCGATCTCGAAGGCCGGATCAGTAACGATGAAATGTTTGCCTTGAACTGCAAGGTCGAACTTGAAGGTCAAAAGGAAATACAAGCGGCCGGTGACTTCCTGAACATGGATGTCAAAGTGCCGACATTGGCAGAGCGGATTTGGAGAACTACGCTAGAACACCTGTTTCTCGTTTCCATTTCACTACTGGCCGCCATTTTTGTTGCCGTGCCTTTGGGCGTAGTGGCCACCAAGAAACCGAAACTGGGCCATGTCATTTTGACCTCGGCCGAGATCATTCAAACCATTCCAGGCTTGGCCTTGTTAGTGTTGTTGATGCCGCTGTTATCGAATCTCGGCTTCAACGCCATCGGACCAGCACCGGCAATCGTGGCGTTGTTCCTTTATAGTTTGCTGCCGATCATCCGTAACACCCACACAGGGCTCACCAGCATTCCACCCTCGGTCAACGAATCGGCAGAAGCCATCGGCCTTTCGCCTTGGGCCCAGCTGTGGCAAGTCGAGCTACCACTCGCTTCCCGCATGATCTTGGCCGGCATCAAAACCACCGCTGCCATCAACGTCGGCTTCGCCACACTCGGCGGGCTCATCGGAGCCGGCGGCTACGGCGGCCCGATCATGGAAGGACTACGGCTCGACAGCACCCGAATTATGCTCGAAGGGGCCATCCCCGCCGCCGTTTTGGCCCTGGTTGTGAAAGGGTTGTTTGAATTGGTTGAACGTGCGTTGGTGCCGCAAGGGTTACGGTTGAAGCCGATTGATTAAGGGTTGAAACAATTTGATCTACATCTGCGCTAAAGAGTAAACTGGTCCAATTCTTATTTTCTGATTGCTCACTTACTTGGGGAGTTTGTGCTGCTTTTCGCTTGGGTGTTTACCAATTCCGTGTCTTTGTTACAAAAAAAATGAATCTATGCAAGAAACTACTTGTAATTGCATTCTGGCTCGGCAATAATTCCGACTGATTAATAAAACACTGTAGTTCTGCGTGGCGACAATCTCTCATCTTGAACCGCCACCTAAGTTTGTGGACTGCATCAATAAACTTCAGCATTAAAAGAGGATAAGCATGGGTCTTCTCGATTCGTTGTTCGGAGGTATGGAAAGTAATTCAAAGCTTTCACCCCAAGAATCATTCGCAGGTATTCTATTAGGCGCAAGTGCATGTGATGGACATATTGCTGACGATGAAGTGGCCAGCTTGGTTACTGCTTTAATCCGAATGAAACTCTACCAACGCTTCACAGGCAAGCAATACAATCAAACATTGAACAAGCTTCATGGTTTTCTGAAAAAAAAGGGAGTCGATGCACTAATTGATTCTTGCGTTCAGACGCTTCCGCCTGAGTTATACAAAACGGCATTTACGAATGCCTGTGATATTGTATTAGCCGATGGCATAGTGGAGCCTGATGAAAAAGAATTTGTTGACCGTCTGCGTGTAAAATTGCAGATTGACAGCAAAGAAGCAAAGATGATCGCTAGTGTGATGGTTGTTAAGAACAAAGGGTGATCTTGTCGTCTCCTGTAGATTTGTTTGTCCTGTTCGTTGGCTCACTCTATTAATGGTTGGATTTTTACAATGTCACTTTTCGATGAAGTTTTGGACGATTCCAGTTTCGATGCACAACCGTTTGGTCCTCATGAAGCTTTTGCCGGCCTGTTGCTGGCCGCTTCGGCTTGCGATGGACACATTGCCGATGAGGAAGTTCAAGGCTTAATGACTATTTTGGGACGAATGAAGCTCTATCAACATGTACCGCCTCACAAATTTGGCAGCATTATGGATCGTCTGATGGGCGAACTGAAACGTGGCGGTCCTGAAAGACTTTTAGAACTAGCTGTGCCAGCCATTCCTACTGAACTCCATGAGACCGTGTTTACTAATGCGTGTGATATTGTCTTGGCCGATGGAATCGTCGACCCTGAAGAAAAAACATTCATTGACGACTTGCTCCTCAAACTTGGCATCGATCCCAAACGGGCAAAAGCCATCGTTCAAGTGATGATCTATAAAAACAAGGGCTAATCTACCACACGCGATAGCTTGCGGTTGAAACCGAGTGATTGAGCCTGATTTATCCAATGGACAAATTTGACAGAAAGCCCCTCTGCTGAGGATCAATTTATCCAGTGGATAAATTTTAAGGCCACAGAACCACGCTTTCTTCGAGTGGAAATCGAAGTTCCACTGGCAACTAATTTCGGCGTAAGTTGAATGATAGATCGACTTGCGCCAAACCGAAAATTGCCCGCCAAAATAGCATCGCCAAAATACATCCATTGGCCAATTATTCGTCCATAGACAAATGTCAAAATCGCACGTTTGCAATGGATGAAAAACACAACCTTCCCCCCAGCAGAAATCGATATTGCTCGCTCTCTAATCCGTCGATCATCTGTATTTCTCTACCCATAATTACACTCTGTGTTGTGAACCAAAATATGAATTTAACCCTGGTTCACTTTACAAAACATCTGTAAGGCATGCAGGCCCTTTTGCAGAGTACGCTACTGCGTACCACGAATTGCAAAACCACCAAGTCACAAAGACACGAAGGAAAGATAGAATTATCTCGGTAGGTCAGTGCTGTGCCTGACGGAGTTTGAGAACCAAGATTGTTGACCATCCTTGTAAGTGGAAATATAAAAGACATGCGACGTCAAGAAAAACAACCAAAGTCAAAACAGGCTATCGCGTTGCCAAGCGACCTCTTTGATTTCATGTGTTACGTTCATGAAATGATCGAAACTAAGGACGAATCTGCCACTATTGAATCAGACGATTTGCTTCAATGCGAACGTGCCTATGCTGGTTTGATCGAAGAGGGTGGCGTTCAGTACGGATTCAGTTACTTTCCTGAAAAAGGAATTCGGCACATATGGGAGTTTGATCTTGACGTTGTAGATATCGCGAATATTACCGAAGGTTCAAAAACGAATTTGATTTTATGGGGATGCCAAGATAGTAACTGTCGATGTATGTTCTCCGATCCTGATGATTCATGTTTCCATTGCGACTACGTCGATGATGATGCCTAGGGCACCTTTCCAATGTCAGCCGCCTTGAAGTGCAAAAAATAGCCGCGAAGAAAGAAAAGAGTAACCACAAAGACACGAAGAAAAGAAAGAGTTGATTTCAAATTCTTCGTGTCTTCGAGCCTTAGTGGTTGAAAATAATTCAACCAGTAGCCACTCTACGATTTTTGCTACTCGGTTTGCAATACTTACTGCACCATCTTCGGTCGTTTACCGGCTGGTGGTTCATACCCTGCTGGCGTTTTGGGTTTGATTTGTTCAGGCGGGTCGTAGTTGCTGGCATCGTATAGCGGCCAGTCGTCGGTTCTGAATGGTGAGGCTGGAATGCCGACTTCGTTGTAGAGCAGGTTTCGCTGCATAGGGTTCATGGCCCAGGCGTATCTTACGGCGGCCGGTTTTTTAATTCCCTTGGCAGAAACCACCACGGTGTTCCCCTTGATCTCGGCATCGGCCCAAACGAATTTCTGATCTTCCCCGGCAACGGCGAAACTGTTGAGTGGGCCAGCTTGGGCTTTTACCATGGCGGACCCAAATGTGTCGAATGTCAACACGATCTTATCACCTTCAATTTTGAAAGACTTATAGAAAGGCCCATACTCAACAAAATCTTTGTGGTAAGTTCTTTTCAATGCCAGGTAAGCGAGTCGCAAGCCAATCGGTTTTTTGTTCTTTGGGTGCAGCATGAAAGGGTCGCCGGTGTCTATCGCCACGGCCACTCCGGTGTTGGGAAGCGTGTTGGCCACGCGTCGCATCATGTCTCGACTTACGGCCCAAGCGGCGTTGGCTTCAACTGGTTCAGTTTGGGCCGGATGCCAACAGGGAAGTTGTACAAAATAAAACGGGAAGTCATCGGCCACACTGCCGCCAGAAAGTTCGTGCCACGATGCACGGTAGTAGTTGATCAAACGCGGCAACTGATTCACATAGTTGGCGGCCTGGGCCACATGTTTGGCGTTGCGTTCGCCTTGATACCAGATGGCCCCGCGAATCGCATAAGGCCGCACAGGGTAAATCATGCCGTTGAAGATATTGCTCGGGTATTGATGACCCCAGTTCTTGGGCGTTCTCAGCTTCGGCGGCAATCGGCGTTCGCCTTTCTTGAACGCTTCGGTCGCTCTGGCCAATTGCTTTTTGGCAAGCTTAATATCATAACTGGCCGACTCCGCATCGTCTGCTTTAATCTCTTTGCCAGTTCGTGGGTCATTCAGTTGAATGTCTCGCGGCATCCAACCTTCAATCGGGGTGCCAGCATAAGCTTGCAGCACCACGCCGACAGGGATGCCGAGTTCTTTGTGTAGTTTCTCAGCGAAGTAAAACGAAACAGCCGAGCAAGCGCCAGCGGTCTCAGGAGTACAAGGTGCCCACGCGGCCACGACATCGTCTTGCGGCTCATGATGATGGGCCCTTTCGCTGCGGAAGATGCGAAAGTTCGGGTGATTGGCGGCGGCCTGATCTTCGGGGCCGTGTTCAGTAAAAGTTAAACGCCAGCCCATGTTCGATTGCCCGGCACAGAGCCAAACTTCGCCAATCGCCACGTTGCTGATTTTATGTATGTTGTTGCCGCGAATGGTCAAACTGTGCCCTGTGCCAAAGCTGGGTGTTTCGAGTTCCACTTGCCAGCGACCATCTTTGCCAGCGGTGGCCGAAGCCTGTTTGCCCCAACTGCCGACGACTGTAACTTCTTCACCTTGTTCGGCCCAACCCCAAATCGGCGCGGCAGTTTGCTGCTGCAAGATCATGTGATCACCAATGATGGCCGGCAAGCGGACATCAGCGACTGCGAGCGAGCAGAGAGAAGCAAAACAGATCGTCAGAGAGAGCGGAAAACGCGAGTATTGGTTCATCGCAGTTTGTCTTTCGGAAGATGAAATTTAGTTGGGGGATGAGGATAGTATAGGTCAAGAGCATTGTGGTCGGTGATTTGTTGTTTAATTCAGATAATTATTTTTAACGAAACAAATTCATTGATACACCAGTAACTTACGTCTATATTCAAAGCAGTGGAAGAAATATAGCCAGATGTCCGTTTTTTGCATGACTGCAACAATGAAGTTTACAATTCAAACACTATTGATCTTGGTGGCAATATCTTCGGTTTGTGCGTTGATATTGCGTTCCAGTCATTGGATTGCGGCGATAGTTTTTGGGGTAGCCGGGTGTTTGATGTTCTATGCGGTGAAAATGCCAGCTCCACAGCGGTATCATCGAATCTCTTTTGGCGTTCGCTGTTTTCTAGGGTTCCTAGCATGTGTGTTAATGTGGTTTTCGGCAATTGATCATTCGCACTACTATGAATGGTGTAACTTATGTCATGCACATCATTATTCTGATGAGGTACGCATCTGTGGCGTGCCAGTGCAGACTGTGCATGAAGAACCTCACAATCCAACTTATTTTGATAGGTTCATTGTCGATATTGGGAAGCCTTGTAAGCATGAGATTGAAAGTGATCGTTTAGGGCAAGCTTGGGGGTTAATGCTTTATTTGCGTCCAGTTAATAATTATCTGTGTTGCCTGACCGGTGGACCAGATAATTACAATCAAGGTGTGTCAGAACGCATTCAACAATTTGCAAAAGAGAATCCCGAAGAAGCTAGTGCTCTATATAAAAAAGTTGTCAATGAAGATGATTTTGATGCTATGTTCGCATTTATTGAAAGCATGTCTCAGCCAGAACCTGAGGAAGATTGAATTTAATACAGTGTTACAAAAAATCTAAACACAGAGGACACAGAGAGCACAGAGTTTTGCTTCCAACTCTCTCGGCAGTTCACTTTAGAATTTTGTTGTAATTCTCCCAATAACATTCTACAATAATCAACATGTCTCAAAGTTCATCAAGATTCCTATTTCTGGCGAGGAGTGGTTGAAATGTACTGCCGAATAGTCTCTCTCATCTTATTGAGTTCCTGTTTTATTGTTGGCCCGTTGTTGGCGGAGGATGCCTTAACAAAAAATGCCAAGGCGGAGAATGCAAAAGCGGCTGCCCCAGTAAGCCACAAGATCAAAAGTAAAATTAAATCTGAACCAGCCTTGATCATTATCGCAAACACGAAGGGTGAAACGGTACGATCCAACATTGATAAATTGGTTCTGGAAACTCCGCCTGCTATTTTGAAATCGGCGAAAGACTGGACAGACATATCAGACCATGGCAAGGAAATGTTGGTGACGTTCATCCATAGCCTGCATAGCTCAAAATACCTAGCATTGTCATTTGGTGATGAGTACTCCATGAGTGTGTCAATCAAACAGAAAGAGAAGACTCTTGTCGATCTTGAAACCCATGTCCGCTACAAAGAGACCTTCAACGAGTGCGATGAAAAGAAGTTTCGTGTTTGGGGGGTCTTTGAATTCGATAACCAAGTAACCAAACGTAAATGTTTTGTCCTCTGCCAAGTCGAAGGGTTGAAGACTCCGTCAATAGACCCTAAAGATTTGGTCATTCACCCCACAGGCACCGTGACTTGGACCGGGCCACTGCTCAAAGTCCCCAAGTCTATGAATGGCAAAAAAACAACGACTGCGAAAAAACAATAACCGTGCATGACAGATCTGCAAAGTAAAAAGTTGATTTACCTCAAAGGATTTTTGTTCCTAATCATCCTGCTTTCTTGCAGCGGGTTGATTGTTTACGAAACACGTTCCTGGAAGATTACGTTGCTACTGGCCCTGGCAATCTGGGCCTCTGCCAGAGTTTACTACTTCATGTTTTATGTGATCCAGCGCTACGTTGACCCTGGCTATAAATTTGCTGGGATCTATTCGTTTGTGATGTATTTGTTTTCGCGTGGGAAGAAGTAGAATTATGTTCTCGATGATTCTCACCGGCAGTTCATTGTTGCTCCTGCTTGCCATGGCCGGAAATCACTTCGTTCACGGATTTGGTTGTTGGGGATTGCAGCCAGGTGGTCGATTATCATCCTTAATTTATGATCTGCAAATTCTGGTTTCGGTAGTAGCCGGGGTTAGGCTTGCGGTATGGTTGTCTGAGAAAAAACTACCAATGAATTTTACACGACTCATCGTAATTGGTATCGGCTTAATTGCTTCCATTACAATGTTCTTGCTATATGGTTGGGCAGCTGGCAGTTCCTTGCATCATTTGGGAATCGAAAATCTGTTTGCGTACTTAACGCTCGCAATCACATCCCTGGCAATCAGCAATTACCCTTGGGCTCTAGCCAGTCGGCAATCTGACGCAACCAATAACAGCATTGACTCGGGTGAATCGAATGCTGGTTCTTCACCACTCGCATCTGACAACCCGTATGCTTCACCTCTTACCGATTCGCAACTTCCAGTTCGAGTGGATCGCACGTTTTGCGGACTTCAACCGAACTGGACAACGCCAGATCGTTTCTACAAATTTTACATAACGAAGGAGACACTCTACGCTGGATGGATTGGTGGGCAGTTTCACGATAAACTCTCAGTTCGATACGGACTGTGGCCGATCTACCTGATCCTTGTCGGAATCATCGTTGGTGAGCCTCTGGCAATCTGGGCCGACAATCGCCGCTGTCGACTTCAATCGCTTTACGATTCATTGATCGAAGAGCCAGATGTATTCCTTGCTGCCGATTCACGTAATATGATGATCGCACGGAAGAATATTCAGTCGATCAAAATCTCATCGCGCAAGAGTTCTTGGACGTTTTGGGCGAATTCTGGAATCATTACCTTGAACATTCATTATGGAAAGTCAATCCGCCTCCTAATTCGTGATACACGTGACTTAAATGACATCGTGGACGAATTGGTAGACGCTGGGTATCCGGTTGTGTTTGAGGGGTGAAGTGTTGTAGCTGAAGGGGAAATAGATCAAAACACAGAGGCACAGAGATAACAGAGCTTTACTTCAAGCTCTCTCTGTGTACTCCGTGCCCTCTATGTTAAGAAAAACAATCCTTTGCTTACTTGCTAAGCCATGAATTATGTCAACCACAAAGACACTAAGCCACGAAGAAGTGGTGATTCAGCTTTTTCTTTGTGTCTTCGGGCCTTTGTGGTAGTCTATTCATTGGAGAAGCTTTGCCGTTTGATTTGCTGGTCTGGGCAGTGTTTGAATGAACGGTATGCTCCTCGCACCAACTGTGGCATATTCATAACAGAATCAAGTCAAAAAAAATGTCGGGAAATCAATATGACGAAACGCGGGAAAAGCTTCAACTTGAGATTCAGTTTGCGCGAGAGCAACTTATCGAAGGCAGGCCGATGTCTGAAGTTGCGAATGAATTGCATGGACGTGGAATGGGCATGCTCTTTTTTATATTCATCTTTCGAGAGGCAACAGGAGTTGGGATTGGGGATTTAAAATGTTTTGGTCCATGGTGGAGCGATGATAGCGGTGTGACTAATGTCCAAGATTTTGATGCCTATGCAAACGAATTAAATATGCAGAAACACGCAATTGACTGGTCAGATGATGATCATAACCAAATTTACATCATTGGGTATTAACTCAGTAAAACCAACATTGGACTTCTGCCACAAATCGGGTATAGTATGATTATCTTCTTTGATTCGCCTGCCCTGTAAATAACGCACTTTGATCCTTCCCTGTTCACACTTCCTACCCTAAGGCCCTTTGATGGTTCGGCCCGATTCTAATAATTCGGTTTCACGTGCGGTGCGGGGGATGTCTCGGCGGCGGATGTTGGGTGCTAGTGCTGGGTTGTGTGGGTTGAGTTTGCCCGGCTTTTTGAACCTGCAAAGTCAAGCTGCAGAACACCAGGCGGCGTCTGGAAGTAAAGCCAAGAGTTGTATCATTATTTATCTATGGGGCGGGATGAGTCACATAGATACTTTTGATCCTAAGCCAGATGCCCCGTCGGAAATTCGCGGCACGTTTGAGACCATTCAAACCGCCACGCCGGGTATTGTCATCGGCGAACATACTCCGCTGCTGGCCAAGCACACAGAGAAGCTGGCCATCATTCGTTCGGTGAATCACAATGATTCGGCCCATGGTCGTGGCATGTATTGGAACCTGACTGGGCATCAGCCACCGCGATCTGGAAACATTGCGCCGAAGCGTGAAGACTGGCCCACATTGGCCGCGATGATCTCGAAGTTCCGCAATGCACCTAAGGGTGTGCCCAACGCCGTGCGGTTGCCGTACCCTATGGTTGATAACGGCACGCTGCAAGCTGGCGAATACGGTGGCTGGCTGGGTGCCAAGTATGACCCAATTGTGATGCGTCCGCAAAGCGGCGATCCCTTTGGTGGCGTGTCACGCAGCTTGGGTTCTGCCGTGTTGCATTTGAACGAAGTTGACTTCGACCGGGTTTCGGCCAGAGCCAACTTGTTGGCTTCGCTGGAAGCCCCAGTCGGCACCAAGGACGCGTTTGAAGGCTTCGATCATTTCCGCGATTTGGCGCAAGATATTTTGCTTGGTTCCGCAGTCAAAGATGCGTATGACTTGGAGAAGGAAGACCCCAAGGTCCGCGAGAGCTACGGCACGCACTTAGGCGGGCAGAGCATGCTGCTGGCTCGGCGTTTGACAGAAGCCGGCGTGCCAGTGGTGCAAGTCTGCTGTGCCGCGGGTGATTTGAACGGCGGAAAAGGGGACATGTGGGACACCCACGGCGACAACTTTAATCGCTTGAAGAACAACTTACTGCCGGTGTTTGATCGCGGGACATCGGCACTGCTGCAAGACCTGGAAGACCGGGGCACGTTAGACGAAACCTTAGTGGCCGTGCTGACCGATTTCGGACGCACGCCGAAGATCAACGGCGGGAAAGGCCGTGATCATTATCCGAGCGTGTACTCCGTTGCACTTGCAGGCGGCGGTATCCAAGGCGGCCAAGTCTATGGCAGTAGCGATAACATGGGCGCCTTCCCCAAAACCAACGCGTGTGGCCCGGCCGATATTCACGCCACGATCTTCCGCGCCATGGGCATCTGGCCCCGGGCCGAGCTTAGAGACCCGTTGAACCGGCCTTTTCCAGTGAGTGATGGCCGAGTCTTGCCGCTGCTTTAGAGTTAAATTTGCTACGCATTTGGCAGCACATTTGACAACGGCCAGTTCTGCCGTAAAAATAGAGGCATTCCAATTGCCCTTCATCTTTGAGAGAAGAATTCTATGACGAAACATCTTTGGCTATTCGCTGCTATGGTTTTTGTTGGTTCACCACTGTTGGCAGAAGGGCCGCTCGATGCTTGGCCAGGTTTGGCACCAGGTGAAACAACGAAGTTGACCGGTGAACTATTACCGTTTCGTGAAACTGAAAAACCGCCGATCTCGCGGGTTATCAAGATCAGCCGCCCTACATTCACCGTGCATCTGGCCGATAAGCCAAACGGAACTGGCGTGGTGATTTTGCCTGGCGGGGGCTTTGGAAAAGTAGTGCCTGATATGGAAGGAACCGAAGCGGCAGAGATGTTGAACAAGCAAGGCATTTCGGCGTTTGTGCTCAGTTATCGAACTACCGCCGGCGGCACAATTCCCGGCTGGGTCAAACCGCTGCAAGACGCACAGCGCATGGTGGCACTCATTCGATCGCAGTCTGATAAATGGGGCTTGAAGAAAGACCGGATTGGGCTGCTCGGTTTTTCTGCTGGTGGTCAAGTGGCCGCCCGTTTGCTTTGCGATGGTGGCAAACTGAGTTATGAAAAAATTGATGCGGTTGATGAAGTCTCTCACCGACCTGACTTCGCTGTGCTGATTTATCCTTGGAACATTTACGACAAAAAAACCGACAAACTAATCGAAGGCGTGGTAGTTCCTAAAGATTGCCCGCCCACCTGCTTGGTGCATACCGACGATGACGCATCGTCGTCACTCGGTGCGGTACTGTTTTACGCTGGGATTAAACGCCACGGAATTCCGGGCGAACTTCACGTTTACGGCAACGGTGGCCACGGCTACGGATTGCGAGACCGAGAAGGCTCACAAATTTCGACCTGGCCTAGTCATGTTGGACATTGGATTGGAACGCAGGGGTATTAGGAAATGAGTATTGCATCAGGAGAATTGTGGGAACTACAGCTTGCACAAGGCTGGGAAATGGAAGTCGATGAGTATTGTACAACTCTCTTGCATCCAGAGGGTGTAGGCGCTTTGCAGATCAGTGCCTTTACCCATAATGATGGTTCAGAAGTTCTAAAATCGGATCTTCTCGCAGAGACGAATCTACCTGAAGAGAAACAGCGATTTCTAGCAGAACTTCAGTGGGGAGATTTCAGTGGGTACCAGCTAATTTATGCACAGGAAGAAGATTTCTGGCGTAAATTGTGGCTAACCGATGGCTCTGCTTTTTTGTTCATCACGTACAACTGCAATAGAGACTATGAAAAAATTGAAAGTCAAACAGTCAATACGATGTTGAGTACACTCCGTTCACCCAGTGCCGATTGATTAAATAGTCAATACCTTTCCACGATTGAGGTAGCCCAGTTTGCTCGCAAACTGGGTTGACGAAGTCAACAAGAGGCCATACGTGGCGTTGTGCCTTGAACGAAGTTTTCACACAACTCAAACGCAAAGTTTATGCAGTCCGATGAGGTTGTGCTACATTGAGCATGAAACCTCTTGCGGCTGCGCCGCCCAGTTTGCAAGCAAACTGGGGTACCCATGTGAATAGTCAGGATAAAAATGGTACTCACGATTAATGACGACAAGTATTTTGAAAATCCAACCGAAGAAACGATTCGCGAAGCACTGGCGGAATTGGTAGTTGACGAGTTTGCGATTCTCTCGCGTGCCGATGAACACTACATACAGGCATACTACAACGAAGCAGAGACTTTTACATTGGAGTACCGAGATGGCTCGTACGAAAAGCATTATGCCGCGACGCCTGAGCCAGAGACTTGCGTCGAAATCCAAGAAGTATTTGTTGCTTTTCTGAACAACCCCACCACTTGGCACGAAGGCAAAGAGTGGAAAAAGGTTGATTTCGATGAAGATTTTGAAGGCGATGCGTAGGCTGGCTATTGCGTACCAATGAATTGAATTTACGTCTAAACCTTCTGGTACGCAGTAGCGTACCCTACTGAAACAGTGCTATCGCCTGTGAATGCCCTGGTGTAGAATGCTTAGCACCTGTCGCAAATTCTTCTGCAAATAAACAGGGATGTTACCAACCACTTACCCACACTACTGCAAAACGGAGTTGAATACGATGATTACAGTTGGCATGAACTACCACGTGATTGAAGGCAAAGAACAAGATTTTGAAGACAAGTTTGCTGCGGTGATCGACGCATTAAACGCAGCCGAAGGACACACCAGTTCCACGCTTTGGAAAGACGTAAGCGATGGGGCTTCGTACTTGATCACCAGCGAATGGTCAGACGAAGACGCCTTTACTAGCTTTATCAAAAGCGATGATTTCCGTGCCGTCACCAATTGGGGCAAAGAGCAAATCCTCTCTGGCCGACCACAACATAAAATCTACAAGCACTAACCGCTAGTTCCTGACAAATAGATAAAAGACCGCTTACTCAATTCAGAGTAAGCGGTCTTTTTTTGTCACTGTTGGGTGCCACTGGCTTCGCCAGTGTGAAGTGCAATATCTCTGATATGCATCAATAGTATTTAACGATTTTGGCTCAGAATAACTTACGCAATTCCCGTTGCTCTATAAAAATCTCTGATTGCGATTTTAACAAAGAGTTGTTTTTATGACCTATTTACAATTCAACACTGGCGAAGCCAGTGGCACCAAAAGCTCTACGCCCAGCTAAGCACGTGTTTCTTACCGTGGTCTTCTTGGTTACCGCCAAAGGCCTGAAGCGTCAACTCGGCACCGGTTTTTGTAAACGTGGCATCAACCCAACCGACCGGTTGCTGATCGTTGAAGTTATATCCAACCGCTGGCAAGTTGATTAAATGAATGTGCCCTTGTTTGCTGAAATGCCAACGATGCGAGTGCCCATAGAACACGGCCTTCACATGTTTGTGGGGTTCCATGATGGCGAACATACGATCAGCGTCTAGCAAATCGCCATCGTTATCGCCTAGTGAGTGATGGACAAAGAAAACGGTCGGGCGTTTTTCGGTCGTCTCTAAAAACTTCGTGAGCCAGTCTCGCTGTGTTTTTCCTAATAGCCCGGCCACTTTGTTGACGTACAAAAGTGAATCAAGCACCACTACGCGTACTGCTGGGTAATCAATCACTAACACCTGTTTGTTCGAGACCTTCGCATTTGCATCGGGTTGATTGGCGAACACTTTGCCGAAGTTGCCGCGGTGATCGTGGTTGCCTAGCCCAATGTAAATCGGGGCCTTCTCAGCCAACGGGTTCAAGATGCCGTGCAGTGCTTTGTAGTCGTCGATTTCGCCGGTGAGTCTGGCCGCGTCACCGTTGATGATCACGCCTTCTGGCTTGGCTTGAATCACTTGCGGCAAAACGGTTTTTAAGTTTTCCGTAGGGCGAAAACCACGGTACTCATTCTTCTCATCAGCCGGAAGATGTGTGTCAGATAAAATTGCCAAATGGGTCGATGTATCGTCGGACTCGGCCTGTGTGGCTTGCGGGCGCAATAACATGGCACCTGCGGCTAAAGCTCCGGTCTTTAAAAACTGTTTACGGCTGATCGAAGAAGAAAAAACACCTGGCATCAAATTACTCCCACTAGAGATATACGGTTCACTGAACAACTTATTCAGTCACAGTATAAACGACTGGGAATCAGATGTCACGTTTTAGATAAATTAAGTCTCGTGCGTTATGATTTCGGCAGTTTCTCTGCGGCAAATGCAGCGGCAGGCACTGGTTGTTTTTCAATGCCGGGGCCTGTGTATTGTAGTTCTAGCTTCGTTTGGCCCTTCGTATGGCGATAATAAATGCGGATTGGATGCAGGCCTGATTTCAAGTGGATCGTTCCAGAAACTTCTTCGCCAGTGTGGTTGAAGTCGTCGTCTATCAGATGGGCATCATGAATCCGCATTGATGCGCCAGAGTCGGATTTCAAAGAGAAAGTGTAAGCTCCATCGGTCGGTGCTTGGAAATAGCCTTGAAACAGTACGCCGGTGTTTTGTTTTCGGGTGGTCACCGAAAGATCGATTCCCCTGGATTGACCAATGGCTGTCGCCGAGCCAATCATGTCGGTGAACTCAGGCACCCAAGTCCAATTGCCTTCAAACGCAGCGAAGTTCAAGACTCCAGAAGTTGCTTCAGCTTCCACCGCAGGAACCAGGGCTTCGCCATAAGGGCGTTTGACTCCGCCACCTGGTCTGCGAACTTGTAACGCTTTGGCTTTCAAGGTCTGTTGTAGTTCCGGCATCTTTTCGGCCAAGTCAATTCCTTGGGCCGGGTCGGTCACTACGTTGTAGATTTGAAAATCATCGGCTGCGGTTTTGGTGTCGGTTCGCACGCCCATGAAGTCACCGATGCGGATTGCCTGCATTTGGCCGTGGGCCTCTCCTCGGTGGTTGGGGAATTCATCCCATTTCGGTGTTGTCCCTCGAATACCGAATTCAAAGTACAAGTAGCCTTTGTCTCGCTGGGTTCCGTTGCCGGTTAAAGTTGGCACAACCGAATTGCCATCAGCAAACGCCGGGCGAGTAGTTCCGGCCAAGTCAACAAAGGTCGAAAGCCAGTCCCAGCTTCCACAAGGGAAGTCGCTCGTGCTGTCGGCTTCGATGTTCTTCGGCCACCACGCAATAGTCGGTGTGCGAATTCCGGCTTCCCAGATATCGCGTTTGATGCCTTCCATGTTGGCGTACGATTCAAAGAAACGTGGGTTGTTGCCTTCGTTATGAGGACCATTATCAGAAGTGAACACGACCAGAGTGTTGTCGTCGATCTTCATGTCTTTCAGCGTTTGCATGATATCGGCCACCGAGTCATCAATCCGGCGAATCATCGAGACATGTTTTTGATTACTTACAGGCCAGTCAAGATCGACCGAAGAGTGAGGCACCGAATCGATGTTCTCTGCGCTGTTGATTGCCGTGTTGCAGTAAGCGGGGGCACCGGTCCATTTTAGGCCACCGTTCAGCCCTAGTCCTTTCGGATAAGGCGTTGGTGGGTTTTGCATTTTGAAATGAGGCGTGTCATAGGCCAAGTAGATGAAGAAAGGACGATCCGGGTTATTTGTGGTTTCTTCGATGATCGTGTTTTTCGCAAACGCGGTCCAAGCATCGGTGCTGTACAAGTCAACATGGGCATCAGTCACTTGTCGATAGTCATCGTAGATGAACGCCTTTTTGTTGGTGGTTCCGTTTTGTGGGTAATGCTCATGTCCATCGGCATGAAACAGATAGCCAAAGAAACGATCAAACCCACGCGACAGTGGATGTGATTCTAAGTTCTTAGAGCCACTGCCGCTCAGTTCGACGCTTGGCTCTTGACCAGCGAGACCATCTTTGCCGACATGCACGGTGTAGTACCCAGCCTGTTTTAGAACGGATGAGATCGTATGATTCGGCGGCAGCGGTTTATCGAACTGGCTGTCGCGGATATCGCAGTGACCCTGGTGGCGTCCTTGCAGAAACGAACCACGCGAAGGAGCACAAACAGGTGCCGAGATATAATGGTGCGTCAGCTTCATCCCTTCGGCCGCCATTTGATCGATGCCTGGCGTGTCGAACTTCTGCGTTCCTTTTTTCTGATCTTGCCAGAAGCAACCGATGTCTCCGTAGCCTAAGTCATCGACCAAAATGAAGATGATATTCGGCTGCTTGGCCGCGTTGGTTGTTGAAGCAAGTGAGAGCGTGAGTGTCAGGCAAAAGAGAGCTATCGATATGAGTCGCATGGTCATTTTTCTCTATAGTTACTGATGGAAGGTCGAATGGCATAGATCAAACACTGGATTGTACCAAACTGGTTCGATCTTTTCCAAAGGGCGTATCACAAAATGTGCAGAAACACGAATCAGCGATAGATATTCGGTATTGTTCTTAGAAAAACAGTGAGAAATGAGAATCGACATACTCCTCGCATTCATGGTAGAATAAGTACAACCCTCCGCGGCATGCGTAAGACACGTGTGCTCGATGCTCCCACCATTCACAGGACTCCCTTCATGCTTCGACGTTTCTTCTGTTCTTCGCTGATGACGCTCGTTACCGCGTCGATGGTCTGTGGTGCTGAACCTGCTGATTTTGGCAAAGTGGTTCAACCTTTTTTGAAGCAGTACTGTGTTGACTGTCATGCTGGGGATGATGCCGAAGCCGAGTTGCAGCTAGACGCGGTGAAGCAAGATTTTGTGCTTGATGAAACGGCTAACCAGTGGCAACAGATACTGCAAACCTTGCAGTTTGATGAAATGCCTCCGCCGGAAGAAGATCGGCCTAATGGCATCGCCAAGGCGAATGTCATTGCTTGGATCGAACAGCAGATGGAACTTACAGGCCGGGATGAGACTTACCGAACAAAATTACTGAACCCCATCTACGGCAACTACGTGAGTCACGAGTTGCTTTTCTCTGGCGAGATCAAAACACCGCCGTTCTCGCCCTCACGTCTTTGGCGATTCAGCCCTGAGATTTTCAAAGGCAAAGGCATCCGCGGCGCCCAAAGCCCTTTCAGCCATATTACCCGCAACACCGGCGTGCGAGACTACGCGGCCTTAGGCACAGTCGACCAAGCCACGGTGCAGATGATTTTGATCAACTCCAATCAAATGCTCCACCTGCGAAACGAGGCAGGCGACTTCAAACTGTATGCCGAAGACCAGCCAGTTCCAACAGACGCTCAACTCAAAGAGACCATCTACCGAGAATTTCGTCGTGCAATTGGGCGTGAACCCCAAGAGGATGAAAAGGCCAAGTACCTTGCATTTTTGAAAAAGAACATGGCCGATGGAGGAAGTTTAGAAGGACTGAAAACCACGATCACGGCCATGTATCTTAGCAGTGAATCGATCTACCGCATGGAACTCGGGCTTGGCGAAGAAGATAAGCACGGCCGCCGACGATTGTCAACGGAAGAATTATCGTATGCACTAGCGTACGCTCTGACCGATCATGGGCCGGAGAGAAATCAAACGCTGTGGAATGCCACTAAGAAAGACCAACTGAAAACCAAAGACGAAGTGGCGGCAGTGGTTCGCCAGATGTTAGATCAAGGCATGGGCCCTAAAAAGCTGCCACGCATTATGCGTTTCTTTGAAGAATTCTTTGGCTACAACCGTGCCGATGCGGTGTTCAAAGATATGACCCGGGTCAATAACGAAGACATTCGGCAATGGAACACGAATCGGCTGATGTATGAAGCACAACAGATTATTGAGTACCAATTGGAACGCGATCAAAATGTGATTGAAGAACTGTTGACCAGCAATCGTTTTTTCATTGCACACCCTGGAGACAACCAAGCGGCCAAGGCGTTCTATGAGGAAGTCATTCGACCTGACTATGTGGAAATCAAAGTTCAAGAGAAATTAGATCAGTTTGCCCAGCAAAAACGTGACCCAAAGGCCAAGCGTGAAAAAGAAGAATTAGACCGTATTCGACGTAATGCCGAAGACCGAACCAAGCGGGTGAAAGAGGCAATCGAGGATGGCCTGACTCCGTTTCCTGGCTGGCCTTATTCGAGAGAAATTCGCGGACAGAGTGACTTGATTTACATCGGCATTTACAATCTTCCGGCCACGCATCGCACCCAGCGACAAAAGTGGAATTGGGTGATGGAACAACCGATGGAAATGCCGAAAGAGCAACGTGCTGGTCTACTAACGCATCCCGCGTGGTTGGCCGCTCATTCGCTGAACGATGGCAACGATCCGGTTCGACGAGGACAATGGATTCAAGAAAAACTATTGGCTGGCGTGATCCAAGATGTTCCACCGGATGTCGATGCCAACGTGCCGAATGATCCACATAAAACATTACGCGAACGCCTGGAACCACTTCGGGCCGAGCGTTGCTGGCGTTGTCATCGCAAAATGAACCCATTAGGCGAACCGTTTGAAGTGTTCGACGACTGGGGCCGCTATCGCACAGAAGTCTACTTTGACGAACAGGGCGAGATTTTTCATCAACGAGGAGACCACTTTGATCGCTTGCTGGCCGATGGCAAGCTGACCGCCCGTAAGATCGATGCCACCGGCGAAATCTACGGTTCAGGCGACCCTAGCGTCGATGGCAAGGTAGACAACGCGATTGAAATGATTCACCGACTTGGGAAATCAGACAGAGCCCGGCAGTCAATGATTCGGCATTTGTTCCGCTATTTCATGGGCCGCAACGAAATGTTGAGTGATTCGCAAACATTAATTGCAGCCGACCAAGCTTATTTAGAAAACGGCGGCAGCTTCAAAGCCCTGGTCGTTTCCCTATTAAGTTCAGATTCATTCCTGTATCGACGATAAAAAAAGTGTTTGTTAAGCATTTTAATTTTAACCCGAAGCGTAAGCCTTTACGTTGTAATTTGGAAAAGACTTTAGTTTTTCGGGTGCCACTGGCTTTGCCAGTGTTGAAGTGTAGTAAGGCTTGAATTCAATAATTCATTGAATTCAAGAACCAAATTTTGGAAGAATCAGTCGTTAATTGAGTTGATTAGACCCAACATCATTCGATAATATGGATGCACATAAAGCACAATTGTACTTCACACTGGCGTAGCCAGTGGCACCCGAAAATAATACTTGCCTGCAACGATAAACAATAACGTAAAACCACCAAGGATAAACAGATGTCACTGACTCGACGCGGCGTACTTAAGGCAATCACTTGTGGTTCGGCTTCTTTCGCGCTGGCCCCGTTCATGCGTAGCGTGGCCGTGCATGCCGCTGGGAAAGAAGAAGCTTTGCCTAAACGCTTTGTGTTTGTCGTGAAATCTTCCGGCGTCGACCGAGCCAATCTAGTGCCAGAGGGCATTCACAATGAGTACGCTCCACGCAGCAAAGACGGTGCCAGCAACATCCATAGTCTTGACCGAGACAAAGTGATCGAAGCTTCTTTTGCAGATCATGCTCTGCCTGATAGTCTGGCCGCTTTTGAAGAAATTAAAGATCAACTCACCGTGATCCAAGGGCTCTCTGGCAAAAACTTTGTCGGCAACCATACCGCTGGCTATGGAGCGTTGTCGTGTCATCATTCGGAACAAGTGGCCGTGGCACCTACGGTTGACTGCTTGCTAGGCCAACATGTTTCAACGGGCCCTTACCCTATGTACGGCATGGCGATGAACGGTCATTTGCTAGAGCAGTTTTTCAAATCGCCAGAAGACAGCTACTGCTACCCCAATCTTTCCGCGATGAAAAAAGGTCAGCCGGTCGCCTATCAAGCCAGCCCTCGAAAAGCTTACATGGAATTGTTCGGCTCGGCAGTGGTTTCGCCAGAACAACTCCGGCGTAAGTTGACCCTGAATTCTAACTTGATGGACTTCATGAAAGATGACGCCCGCCGCATTGAACGCCAACTTTCGTCCGATGATAAACAGCGTTTCGCCAACTACACCGAAGCGTTTGAATCATTACGAGAACGTGAACAAAAGAAAGTGCTGCTTGAAGATCGTGTAAAACAGTTTGCACCAGAGTTGACCAGCCGCTATGATTCAATGGTCCCTTCGGTGCGTATGGACTTACATTTTGACTTGGCCACATCGGCCATGATCACCGGATTAACCAATGTGGTCACCTTGCGGCCAGATACCCTGGGCGTGATCTATTCCGATCTCGGTATCAACCAATCGGTCCACTCGCTCGGGCATCTTGGCTACGGAACAGCGGCCAACGGCTGGGATGGGCCCAGGGCACGTAAGGAAATTGACAAACTACATCTTAGTTTCATTGCAAAGATGGCCAAGAAGTTTAAGAGCATCCCCGAAGGCAACGGCACCATGCTAGACAACACTACCATCGTTTATATGTCGTGCGCTGGCGGTTCACATCACGCCGGGCAAACCGACTGGCCGTTTATTCTGGTCGGCGGCATGCAAGACAAACTCAAGACAGGCCGCTACATTCAGTACCCCAGCTACCAAAAACAGGGCCACCGCACCATCGCCAATCTATACATGGCATTGATGCAAGCCGCTGGCATGCAAACCGAAGACCACTTCGGCCAACAAGACGCCAACCTCAAAGATTTTGACCTCGCCGGACCACTCGCAGAACTATTGACATAAACAACAAGGTAAACCCCATGGAACGTCGCACCTTTCTCACCGCTACTTCGGCAACCGCTTTAGCAGCTACGTTGCCAGCTTTAGCACAATCCGCCCCAACAAAAAAACGCCGCGTTGCTGTGCTAGGCCACACCGGGCGGGGTAACTTTGGGCATGGGATGGATACGGTTTGGCTCAAGGTTCCTAATACCGAGATCGTTGCGGTTTCTGACGGCAATCAAGATGCTTTAGAAAAGCAGATGGTGAAGTTGGACGTCGAGCAAGGTTTCACTGGTTACCGTGATCTGCTGGATAAAACCAAGCCGGAATTCGTCACTGTCTGCCCGCGTCACCCTGATCAACATGCGGCCATGGCCCTGGCAGCGATTGAAGCCGGAGTCAAAGGTGTCTACGTCGAAAAACCGTTTTGCCGTAGCCCTAAAGAAGCCGATCAACTGGTGGCCGCTTGTGAAAAACATGGGGCCAAAATTGCGATTGCTCATCGCAATCGATATCACCCGGTGCTGCAAGTGATCGATCAAATGATTGCTGAAGGCAAGCTGGGCCGGTTGTTAGAAATCCGCGGCCGTGGCAAAGGCGACCGACGTGGAGGCGGCGAAGATCTTTGGGTGCTCGGCACGCACGTGATGAACTTGATGAATTACTTTGGCGGTGCCCCAAAAACGTGCAGTGCCGTGATGCTGCAAGATGGCAAACCGGTGACCAAGGCCGATGTCTACAACGGGGCAGAAGCACTCGGCCCTTTGGCGGCGAATGAAATTCATGCCCGGTACGAAATGTCTGGCGGCGTGATCGGTTTCTTTGATTCTATTGCGAATGACGACGCCAAAAACGCAGGCTTCGGCCTCCAACTGATCGGCAGCCAAGGCACAGTCAACATTCAGTGTGACTTAAACCCGGTGGCCCACTTCTGGCCCGGCAATCCATTTCAGCCCAATCTAAAACCACAACCATGGGTGCCGATCACGACTGCCGGAGTCGGCAAGCCCGAGACCCAACCCAAGCTAATCACCAACATTCACAATCACGTGGTCCCAGTGCAAGAACTAATCGCCGCTTGCGACACGCCTGATCGCGAGCCCCTGTGCGATGTCTATCAAGGCCGCACCACGATAGAAATGGTGACCGGGGTGTTTGAGTCACATATTCATGGCAAAACGGTCAACTTTCCGCTAGAGCAGCGCGAGAACCCCTTGGACATTTGGTAATGTTTATTACGTGGTTCTATCACTAGTTCAAACTAAACCCGACAATACTCTCAGAGGCAAAGTTCATGCGAAATCAGATCATCACTCAGGCAAGATATTTGTTGGTTGCTGGGTTAATTCTAATTGCCGGGCGTGTCAGTCTTGGCGAAGAAATTGCCTCGCCGTTTAAGATCGAACTAGACGTTTTTCACAAAGGCTATGATGGCAAGCAATGCTGGGTTCATGCCAGGGCTGGTGTTATTCCGGCTACATCCAAGCAAAAGTCTTCGCAAATCGTGCTAACGACTCAACCGCTTCAACTACATGGTTCTGACGTGTTCAATGCGATTCACAGTTCTACGAGCAGCAATCACGGAAAAACTTGGTCGCCTTTGGTCAAACAGCAACCGTTCATTCGGAAATCGATCGATGATCAAACTGAAGTCACGGTTTGTGACTTCACCCCAAAATGGCACGCAGCCACCAAAAAACTTCTGGGAACAGGTCAAACGGTTTGGTATCAAAACAATAAAGTAATGTCGGTTCGGCCCCGAGCAACTGCTTACGCTGTTTTTGATGAGAGTACACAAGCTTGGTCTAAATGGAAAGAATTGATCTTGCCTAATGAGCCCCGTTTCAAGAACTGTGGTGCCGGTTCTGTGCAACGCTTTGACTTGCCCAATGGAGATATTTTATTGCCCGTCTACCTTAAAGTTCCCAACACCACGCAGTATAGTGTGAGCGTGTTACGTTGTCGATTTGATGGTAGCGAACTGACCTATGTAGAGCAAGGAAATGAATTGACAATTAATGTCAAACGAGGACTTTACGAACCATCACTGACCCAGTTGGGTGATCGCTTTTATTTGACGATGCGAAACGATGACCATGGCTACATTTCGACCAGCGAAGACGGACTAAACTTTAGCGAACCACAACGCTGGAAATTTGATGATGGGCAAGACCTGGGCAACTACAACACGCAACAACATTGGGTCACACACAAAACCGGGATATGGCTGGTCTACACTCGCAAAGGGGCCAACAACGATCACGTCTTCCGGCATCGGGCCCCGCTGTTCATCGCCCAAGTCAACCCAGAAACACTCCGCGTAATCCGACAAACGGAACAAATACTTGTGCCAGAACGAGGTGCCAGACTTGGCAACTTCGGAGTCACCGCCGTTGGCCCTAACGAAACCTGGGTCGTCGTAACCGAATGGATGCAAACCTGGGGCCCAAATCACATCATCCCAACCAACAACAAACACGGCGCCGACAACAATGTGTTTGTCGCCAAGTTAAAGTGGAAATGATTCGAAACTTTCCGGATAATCAATGCGCAGGTTGATCTTGATTTTTAGTCCCGAAAGGGACGATATCGTGTAGCCAGGGGATTTTATCCCCTGGAATTGGAAGACCTAAGTCCTCCAAAGCCCCAGACGGGGCGATATCGATTCCCAGCGCCATTTTCAAGCTGTAAAACAGAGATACTTCTGCTACGCACCGGCAATTAGAAGTCAAAACATCCCTGATTCGCCCGATGTCGCCCCGGCTGGGGCTTTCTTGAATTGGGACATACCGTCTCCAGGGAATGAATTCCCTGGCTACACGATATCGTCCCTAACGGGACTGAAAATAACTGGAAACGCAGGGGCGTTTTTTGTAAGTAGTCAGAACACGGAATTTGAAAATGCGCTAATAATATCCCACCGGGCAAGAACCGGCCTCTATCTGACTGATTGTGACTTTTCCATGAACCAATATGATTTCCTTGGGGATATCATAGAACAAACGCAAGAATCTCAAGATAAAGAATGACGAGAGGAGTTAGTGCTCAACTCAACCACGTTCCACCTTAATAATATCGACCGGGCAAGACCGGGCCGCTTCTTCGAGAATCGCCAGGTCGCTTTCAAACGCATTGGTGTAACTAAACTGGCCGCGGGTTTCGGTTACGTTCAGTAGCGTGGCCAGGCCGTCTTCTTCGTCCATGTACCAATACTGGGGTGCTACTTGGGCGCACAGATCACAGCCGATGCACTCGGGTCGTTTGTGGCGAATACGGATCGGCATGAAGGGTATGAGAACTTTCAGGTGCACTGGGTGGTTGTCGGCACAATGTGCGGACGGGAATCCTTCCATAGAAAACTTTAGCCCACTCCAGCCTCAAGGCTTGCTCTACAAAATTAAACATAGCAACTGTTATCTTCTGCAAATATCTCTCACGGTATTTACTCATATCACTAATGTTGCCGGTCATCGATAAATATTTCTTGGATTGGTTGCTCGCCAGCTGACTTTTGAAGTAGTGACAAGGGTGGTGTTCTAGGATGAGCAGGGACGCGCGATCTCAAATACGAGTAAGAAAATCAATCTTATTTCTAGACATTCGCCTGTCAGCATTACTCGTTATCTATCTAGCAGATCCCATTCAGGATTTCTTGCCTCGTTATTTTTTGGGAATGTTAAGTTTGGATTGAATTAATCTTATTTTTTGATTAAAAATGAAAAACTTTTAGGGATACGCCACTGAAATAACGTAACTCACATTGATTATGCGAAGTTAATCGTAAGTGTTTTTATTACAACACTTACGAATAAGAACGGCGAGTGTTATAGAGGTTTCAGGCTGGAGTGGCACGGTAGACCGCATGATATTACGGGTAAATTGGGGCTGCGGAAAACCGAGGCATCCGAATGATAGGGTTAATGACAACTCCCATTGGAGTGGAGTCATTGCAGTCGTTAATAAAAAATAATTCAGGTTGTTACTAAATGCACAAAGCAAACTTTCTATTAAAAGAATGCGAAGAGTACCATGGAACAAATTACCTTTATCTCAGAGAACGACACCGTCTTTATCATTGATGAAGATCTAGTCGCCTGCAATTCATTGTCTCGTTTAATAGACTCAATGGGGCTAAGGCATGAATGCTTTGCGTCCTCAGAGGAATTTCTCAGCTCTTATGTGCCAGGCCGTGCTGGCTGCGTTATTACCGACTACCGGATGGTGGGGATGAGTGGCATCGAACTGTTGGAGGAACTCACGAACAGGGAATCAGCCTTGGCTGTTGTCATGCTCACCGCTGATGGCTCTATCCCAGTAGCTGTCAAGGCAATTCAATCTGGGGCCATAGCATTTCTAGAAAAATCTTGTACTGAAAACGAACTTTGGCAAGCAATTAAAGACGCAATAAAAAGCAATCATTCTCGACTGCAAGAAAAACACGATTGGGATTTGATTCGGGTCACTTTATCATCTTTGACAGATCAAGAGCGGACTGTGTTGGAGTTGGTTGTCGAAGGACAGGGGAACAAGCAGATAGCACTCAAACTTGATCTTAGTTTACGCACTGTTGAGCATCGGCGCCAAAAGGTAAAGCAAAAACTAAAGGTTGGGTCTAACGCTGAACTAGTAAGATACTATGACTATGCTTGCACATTTGAAAAAAATTCAATGCTTAGACCCTCTAAATCTCCCATTCATGAGTAAGAAATCCAAACTATGAAGCAGTGAGTGTGGACAATCCTGGAGTATTCGGTATTGGCTCTCAGCAAGAGAATAGATTCTCGAAAAGTCTGCACCAGCGTAAGGCATTGGGAGTAAGCCCGAGATTATTGATCCTGGTGATGTTCCTAATCAGGTAAAGAACAAAAGTGATGTTCCAAATTAACAAAAAAGGCTCTGTTCAAATGCGTAGAAAGAAGACCAAAGAACTTGAACCCTTTATTGCCTCAGACACCAACGGCAATCTGTTTGAAATTCGAGTCTTTCAGGAGATTCAATCTGAATTCAACTGGGTTCCGAGTATTAAATGGTTAGAGACCTGTCAAGGGATTAAGGTTAATTGTCTCGCCCAAGGTAAATATGTGTTTCTTGATCACATTAGCCTTGAAGGAGTAGAGCTTAGTTCGGATGATCCCAACGCACCGTAGCGAATTATCACTAGAAGATATGACGGCGATAGAGAAACTCAACTAACCCTATGCCAGTCTTGCTCTAAGCATCTCTCATTCATCCCGCAATGCGTCAATTGTCTAATCATGCCGGGCTGATGAACAAATTACCGAGTTTAGTATCTACTGGAAAAATGTCCAGGCGGATAATGTATTTTTCCTAGCTGCGCTCCACCTTAATAATATCAACCGGGCAAGACCGCGCAGCTTCTTCAAGAATCGCCAGGTCACTTTCAAACGCATTGGCGTAACTAAACTGGCCGCGGGTTTCGCTTACGTTCAAGAGTGTGGCCAGGCCGTCTTCTTCGTCCATGAACCAATACTGGGGTGCTACTTGGGCGCACAGATCACAGCCGATACACTCGGGTCGTTTGTGGCGAATACGGATCGGCATGAAGGGATTGAAAATCTTTCAGATGCACCGGGCGGTTGTCTGCACAATGTGCGGACGGGAAACATCCTATACTAAACTTTACCCCACCCCAGCATCAAGGCTTGTGCTGACCTTGCTACTTGAGTATTCAGCGAATAATTCTCTATCGCAAAGCGTCTGTCGCCTGCGAGGTGTGATTGTCTTGCATGATGTGGAGGCGGTTTTTCTTATCTGAAATGCAAAGATAATTTAGTTAGCAGGTGTTCTTTGCACCACTTTTGGTAACTCATCGCATGCCCCACCACTGGTTCGATGCCTGAGACTCTTGTTTTGAATTGACCGTTTGGAAGTAATTAAGCTGTAAGACTTTATTAAATTTAAAATAATTCCAAGTTTTTTTCTTCATATAAACTATATATGTCATGTCTTATATGGAAACCCTAAGTGGTTATTTACAAGATATTTAGCCCATTGCGCTCAGGGTAATTTGAGATGGCATCAGTGGCAGAAGCGGATGGCCGCGTGAAAATGCGGTTATTTGGGTGGTATGAAAATGTCGCACACCCGATTAGTATGTGGTGGATAGCTTATTTTGGTGTGCCCACATGTCGCAGTATGTGACATATTAGGGGTGCGTTTTATGCACAATGCCGTTCCAGCCTTCAATGGCCTGGAGGAATCCCATGGATCAGAGTGCTATTAATCAAGAGAAAGACACGGTCTTCATCATTGATCAAGATCAAGCCGCTCAGAATAGATTGGCAGCTTTAGTCCAGTCGATGGGACATGAGCATGAATGCTACAGTTCGCCGGAGGAATATCTGGCCTCTTTTGTGTTAGGTCGTGCTGGATGTGTTGTGACCGATTATCGCATGATGGACATGAGCGGAATCGAGCTCTTGGAAGCTCTATCCGAGAAGGGTTCTGCTATGGCGGTAATTCTGTTTACGGCCAATGGATCGATTTCTATGGCAGTCAAGGCAATTCAATCTGGTGCCATGACATTTCTGGAAAAATCTTGTTCTGAAAACGATCTCTGGCTCGCGATTCGAGACGCGATTCAAAACAATCATGCGAGACTGGATAGAACTCGAGAATGGGAACAGATTCGCAGGGCCTTAGTCTCTTTAACCGTCGTCGAACGTAGCGTATTAGAGATGGTTGTCAATGGAGATGGCAACAAACAGATCGCCAATAAACTTGAACTAGGCTTACGCACAGTCGAAGAACGGCGAGCAAAGATCAAGAAAAAACTAGGCGTTCAGTCTCTTGCCGAACTCGTTGGCTTCTATACCCACGCCTGCAGTTTTGAAAAATTCACAGAGCATTGCCAGTCGGGGACGGCTGGTTAGCAAGATGGAACTCTCAAGAATTACGTCCACTTGCCCAAATACTGTGATTGTCTGATATGAGCGATTGATTCCCGTTCGCGTGTGCTCAATTCACTGCTGGGTAAGCGTTGCTAGAAGGCAGCAAAACGTGGCGGTTAGCTTTGAGAAGTGGGTAGGCTTGAGTATGTAAATTGACTTAGTTACTTTTGTTGTAGGATAATCAATAATTTGCAGTGGGCTCTCTGGTACTGTATGATTTTTTCCATTGGGAGGGTCGCGTTGCTCTGACGCACCCTTTTAGTTTCTCCATGATTTTTCGAAGGGAAAATAGTCAATGAGCGATGAACACACAACTTCAGTGGGAAAGTAAATCAGGGAGATGGGATGCAAGGACTATCCTTGCGTTTACGGTCACCTTGTTTTCTATCCTCTCAGTCGCTGCAATAGCTATCACAATGGTTTGGGGAAAAGAGGAATTTGATAAGGAGAATGCACAGATAGTGCTTACCGGAGTACTTCCGTTACTTGGTACTTGGGTAGGTACAATTTTGGCATACTACTTCTCAAAAGACAACTTCGAAGCAGCGGCCTCAAGTGAACGGATGAGAATGGAAATTCAGCAATTAAACCCAAAGATCATGGCATTCATCGTTGCTAGAAAATTGGGCCGAATGGTCGTAGGTCGCTTGCCAGCGACTAGTATTCTTTTGACGCCAGGCAAGAGTGAGTTTGACCTTAAAGGAGTTAGGCGATTACCTGTCTTAGATGCTAATAATCACCCTCATTTTATCTTGCATAAAACCAGTGTTACGGAGTTTATTGCAAAAGCCGAACTAACTGAAACGGCCTTGGCTAAATTGACTTTGGACACAGTAAAGAGTTCCGACCCTCAACTGCTTGCTCTTTTTGCGTCTAGTTTTGCAACCATCGGTAAAGACGCATCGATTACAGATGCGAAGCGTGCAATGGAAAATATCCCCTCATGCCAGGATGTTTTTATCACTGAAGATGGAACTCGCAATTCGCCAGTCTTGGCTTGGCTGACTCAGGCTCGAATCTTAGAGCAATTGGGTGACTAAGTTCGTGATTAAGATCGAGTGATTGCAAAACGTCAAATCAAACCGCATGCCTTCAGATGCCAACCGATCAATATTCGGCATCGGATCCAACCCGGCCAACCGCTACTCATAGGCTCCAATGGCCTAAAAAGTCATCCGAGCAATTAAAATAAAATCAAGGAAAATCATTCCGATATGGTGTCTTACTGGTGGTTTCTGAAATGCAGTCATAGCATCACTCCTTTCTGTATTACGATTCTCAATATTATTGTAGCGATAAAGAACCCTCATGCTTTCCGGAACATGGCTGAAGGACTTGTGCCACTGCTTGGTATAATCATCATGCCTATCCCCCTTGTAACCATCTGGTACATTGCCACGATCACCAAGAACCAAGATAAACGGTTTCGATTGATTCAATCTGACGAGGAGAAAGAGAGAGCTAAAGGAGAAGTATTACCAAGCTTTACGCGTAAGATCGATTAAATTGATCGACTGAGAAGTTGTTTTCGGGTGACATCTCAATTCTCTAACACTCCCCCTTCCCTCAACACTTCACGCACTTGCATCAAAATCTGACCAAGCATGTTTCTACCACGGCCATCGCCCCAGTAGTTGTCGTTAGCGGTGCGGTATGCTCAATTTTTATTGGCGAAACTTCGGAGGGACCAATTGGAATTCAGAATTTAATACTCGAAATTTAGTGCCTACCTCTTTTTCGATCCATTTTGCAAATGGAGAGGTGATTGCACCACATCCAGTGCTTCTAGCTTTTTCCGCATTGCCCTCAAGGTCTTTTATATGCTGTTTAACTTCGTCAGGTGACGGTAAATCATTTTTCCCTTTGGGTTGCCATTTTGTCTTTAAGCTCCCAAACACCCTCTGAGCATCTTTTAAATTATCTTCCGACTTATTAATGGTTCCAGCCACTAAAATCGTATAAAAGCAACAGAATGTCGCTTCTTTGTATCTATCCGAAAAATAGAGTTTGCGAGAAGACATAGCCCAATTTGAAGAGTCGATTGGAAATTTCATTGCCCCTTCTGCATGCACAATTTCAGATTCAAGGTCTTGATCAAGAATAGATAATGTTTTCCCAAGTACCTCATACGCACGACTCTCACACCATGAATTTATCCGAATGGCCTCTATAGTGTAGGCAAGTGTTGATTGATATTGTTCTGCTAAAAAAAACATCACCCCTAACTCTACAAAAATGTATTCGTTGTTAGGATCATAGTACGCAGCTGCTTGACCCAATTCCAAACCTATTGCCAGCATGATTTCATATTTGAGACTTAACTCAATATCTTGATTTGGATCGGTTCTAGCTTTCGAAACTCTAAAACGTTCAACCCTAACTTTCTCAATCAATGGAATTGCTTTAACAAGCAACTCTCTCGCTTTTGCAGCATCAATTGTCTTTCTTACATAGGGCTGGAAATCTTCCATCTTGAGGTCATAAACTGGTAAGGCAAAACCTACATTGTCGGCATCGGACAATTTCAGTGTAACAATCCCAATCACGGTCCCCGTGCGATCACATAGCGGACCGCCTGAATTGCCAGGGTTAATCGCAGCGCTAATTTGATAGTATGTATCACCATCAACCTCACGATCAACGCCACTCAGTAACCCTTCGGTGATTGTCTTATTTAAAGAAACATCACTCTCTGTACCAGGATTGCCGATTGCATAAACTCGTTGACCTGTTATGGCTTTTTGCTTTGAAAGTTGACAAGGCCCCAAGGTTGCGTTATGTTCTGCTGGGTCTATTTTTACCAAAGCCAAATCGAGTTCTTTGTGTGTCTTCAGAATTATCACTTTCTCAAAGACAACAGTCTGACGCTTTCCATCTTTCACAACTTCACATGTACAGTGAAATGGCAAAGGGCTGCCAATTACGTGGGCATTGGTTAAAATCAGACCTTCCTTGGTAAGTACAACGCCTGTGCCTGCCGAGGCCACATTGTGCAATCGCACAACACTAGGACCTGTCGTTTGAAAAACCGTGACTGCGGTTTCCTGTGCTAAAGTGATATTGGCAGCATTTATTAATACCAATAAAAAGAGAAAAGCGAGACGGGTAACCATTGTATCCTGCATCATTCGTTGGTATTAATTTGAAAGGAAACAAATAGTTTAGCAACATGCACTTCCCATATCAAGCAAATTCGCTATGCGAATCATCAAGCAAATGTGATTTCATTTGATGATACGAATATTACGTTTAATTTCTCTCACTTCTTTATTCAACCAGTCTCTAATATGATTACTCCAAAACTTGTTTTCTTACTTCTACCTCTGGCTCTACTCACCGGCTGTGGAGAACCAGCACCAGTCACCATTCCCCCTGTGACTCAGTTAGAACAACTCTCCCCTGGTACGCATCAATTAGAAGTGGACTTTGGCTCGCAGAAATTGAAATACACCATTCGTATTTCTGAAAACTACGATGGTAGCAAGCCTGTTCCGCTGGCGTTGGTTTTGCATTATGGCTATGGTGGTAGCCGGCCTGATGCTTATACTGGCGGCGATATGATGGATTCGTTTGAGTCCGCTCTGGCCGAGTTAAACGGCATTGCGATTGCCCCGGATGTATTGGGTGGCGATTGGACTTCGGCCCAAAACGAACAAGCGGCCGTGTGGCTGACACAGAGTGTGATGAAGTCGTACAACATCGATAGCCAGCGCGTCGTCATCACCGGCTACAGCATGGGCGGCGAAGGCACCTGGTTCATTGGCTCGCGTCATCAAGATGTGTTCACCGCCGCCATTCCCGTGGCCGCTCCAGTGGCAGGCAGCAACACCGGCTGGAAGATTCCAGCCTACGTGATTCACTCTAAAGAGGACGAAGTCGTCTCCTACGCATCCGCCAAAAAACACGCCGATGCAATCAAGACCAACGGCGGCCAATTAGAATTCCAGATCGCCGAAGGTTTGACTCACTTCGATACGGACCAGTATGATAACTATGTGAGAAATGCGGTGCTTTGGTTGAAAGAGAATTGGGATTAGGGGCAAGATGTCATCGGTAGTCATCCAACACATTCACACAACCTGGACGAAACAATCACGCGGTGGAGATGGTGCGCGACGACGGAGCTCTGTACCAGAAGCAGTGAAATTGCCTTCAACAGTTTTAGCTACGCCTTATATACTGCATCAATCCAGGTTTGATGAAGGTTCTAATTTCCGACAAACGGATTTAGTCAAGTCGGCAAAAAATATAGGTGATCTCAATCTTAAAGACCTTGAACTCAAGATCGAAGACAATCAGATTTCAGTCCGCTATCATCGCGATCATTCAAATGCTGCCAAAGAACACCCCCACCCATACTCCGATGTTTTCACTTTAAATAAATCTGAATGGGGACAACTCACCTTCAACGGGCGTTTTACCGATTTCGACACCGGCCAGTGGTCGTATGAGAAGTCAACCTATAACATTGGGCTATTCCCAGAGATCGTTTTTAACCGATTTGTGGCGACTCAACCTGATTATCGGTACGTTGAGTTAGCAAAGCTTTGGTGAGATTCTTAGAGGTCACTAGTTTTCTTTAATTCTACCTCAAGGTTTCTTGCTCCATGCAAGACACGAACAACTTCAATTGCGTCTTTCTTCTCCAGATAGAAAATCACATGATTTGGGAAACCCTTGACTCGGCGAAACCGCATACCTGCCAACTTGGGATGTTCCGAATGAAAAATCCACCAGAACTCGGAAACTCTGCCAGACCTTGAAGAGTGGACTCTGTATTCTCTAGAAAACGCATTGCGGCTTGCAAGCTATCTGCTGCGATGTAGTCCGCAATCTCTTCAATATCCTCGATTGCTTTTGGTCGACGTAAAATTTGTACCGCCATCAATCAACCTTCTTGATGACGATCCATCAATCGCTGCTTGATGCCTGTCCATTCTTGACTCGTGAATTCTTCAGCGGGACCGCTGTCGAGTCCTGCCAGCAACGCTCCTTCAAGGTTGGATCGGTTCGACCGTGCGGCATGGATCAATGCGATAATGTATTCGTTGACATTGGCAAAGTCTCCACGCTCAACATTCGATTCAACGAACGCTCGCAGGTCATCCGGCAAATCAATGGGAATCGTCGACATCTTTTGAGTTCTCCTTAAAACTTAATAGCAAACCAACTGATTCGACAATTATCTTACTAAAGAACGGAATCAGCAACATCCTTATTTATTTTAGTCTTCAATACCTAGTATAATCAACTTCAATTGTGAATATTATCCAAGACGTGATCTAGAAGCTCACACAGCAATCGATTATTGGTATGCCAGAAAACCCTTATCAGTCTCCGTTGGCCGAACAGGCCATCGTTGAGAAGCAGAATTTACGGCTAGAAACAATCTACGCTCGCACGTTTATGCTGTTGCCGTTTTTTGTTTTAGCTTCAGGTCTGGCCTGTCTGTTGATGTTTTTGAACCGCGACACCGGCGGCATTATTTTTGGTTCTGCCATCCTTCTAATATCGCTGGCCCTGACGTGCCTTGTCAGTTGGATAGGCATCCGAGCCGGAAGAGTTCTTCATCAAGCGGGACGACGTGGCCGTGTTGGGATTTTTATCCATGAAGTAACACTGGGGTTCTCAGCGACTTGTGTTGTGATAATCCCGCTAGGGCTCGTTTGGTTGTTTGTGGGTGTTTGAATGAAACAAGCAGAAGACCACGCAAACAATTAAACATTTTGAATCAACCTTTTCTCATTACACACCAACATGACTAATCTACCTAACCTAGCCCGGCTCTTTGACATGCCCATCGATTCCGAGGAACATGCAGGGCTGCGCGATGATGCTTGGATAGGTGGTGATGGAATTGAAGGACCTTATCTTCTGGGAATGCTCATTGGTGAGAACTTGTTCCTCTTACCCAATGACATATACATTCAGAGGTTGCACGATTTCATTACCCCAAGATTTTCTTCCAGGGCAGCAATTATCTTCTGCACTTTCAGTGAATCGTCACTCCTGATTCCGTATTTAAGAAAAACGTATGAATTAGAGACCGACTATCCATCAATCGATGGCCCTCGAAATAACCGAATTGAAAATGCAATTGAATTTCTCTTAGGCAATCTAGATGCAACAGACTCAGAAATCGCCATATTTCTAGAAACGACGGAGAAGCAAGTCCTAAGGATCAGTGATATAACCGCAGCTAAGAGAGCCATTCGTTTCGATGAAAACAAGCAGTAGATTGCTAGAAACTATTTCATAACAATAAATCAACACCACACCCTGGTACGCAATAGCGTACCCTACTTGTCCGTCTGTTTCCCCATGCCCTTGGTCAATGCCATGAAGGCTGATTCTAGGTTGATTTCTTCTTCGCGGAATAGGGTCAGTTTGTGGCCGGCTTCGATCAACATGCTAGGCAGGTCGGTGTAGTCTTCGAAGCCTTTGATTAAGGTCACCGAGAGGAATTCAGGGGTGGGTTCAATCCGCTCCACTTCTTCGATTTGCTCTAACACTTTGGCCGCTTTATCTTGATCGCCTTTGACGCCAATTTGTAGCACGATCTGTTGGCGTACTTTTTTCATCACTTCATCTACCGAAGCGTTGATCGACATCACGCCGCGATCAATCACGCCGATTTTGTTACAGACATCGGCCAGTTCTGGCAAAATATGGCTGGAAACAATAATCGTTTTGCCCATGTCGCGGAGTCGCTTGAGCAAGTTCCGCATTTGAATTCTGGCACGCGGATCGAGACCAGAGGCTGGTTCATCTAGCAGCAACACTTGCGGATCGTGCAGCATGACACGCGCCAGACCCAAGCGTTGGGTTTGCCCGCGTGATAGTGTATTGGCAAATGCGTCTCGTTTGAAATCGAGATCGACCAGTTGCAACATTTCGTCGCAGACTTCGCGGCGTTTTTTGCCTCGAATCCGATAAGCGGCGGCGAAAAACTCCAGGTACTCGATCACTTTCATATCGTCGTACACGCCAAAGAAGTCAGGCATGTAGCCGACCAAGCGGCGAATCTCTTTCGGGTTGTTGTAGATCGAGTTTCCACAAATGTAGGCTTCACCCCAAGTTGGGTTTAACAGCGTAGAGAGAATGCGCATGGTGGTTGTTTTACCGGCACCATTGGGTCCAATAAACCCAAACACATCTCCTGCCGAGAGCTTCAGGTTGATCCCTTTGATGGCGAAGAAATCGCCGTATTTTTTTGTTAAGTCGTGAGTTTCGATCACTTGTACATGCCTAATGGGTTCATGGTTCTAACGTACCGGAAAAACCAATCGGTAATAGGTCCAGTTTGTCGTTTGGGCTTCCAATTTTTGTTTGCTGCCGGTAATTTTAAGTTGGGTTGCCGGCTGTGCGGCCCGACAAATTAAAACGGCACGGCCATTTTTGATATGCGTCGAAAGATCAAGCTGCTGCTGATAACGATTCATTAAGTTGGCATACCCTCTTCCGCCTGCGGCATCGAATAACGTCATGACTTCCATAATGCGATCAATATCAATATCTTGTCGATCCCAATGCAGGGCACGTTCCGAGGCTTCACTCAGCCGAGTCTTTCTTAGCACTTTATGAATGGTTTGCGGGACATCGGTTGCATAAAATGTAAACGTGTCGCCTGGGGGCAAGTTATCCACATACCACACACGATCTCCATGGAACAAATAACAATTTGTGAATGTCAGGCTCGTAGGATTGCGAATATCACCTGAGATCACATTGGAAGAGATTTTTTCCAAGGGATCCACGGCCTCTGCATCACTTTCATCTTCATCTAAAACGGCCCAGCCTTGATCGATAAAGCTGCGGGAAGACCACGTTTGAATCGGTACCTGCTGTAGATGAAACGATTCGCCTGAAGTCGTTGAGGCATCGCCTGACAACACGACTTGATACGGTTTTTGCTGCATCGAAAGCGATTGCCGATTGTTCATACCGCCTAGTGAAGAGCCTGGCAAACCATGCCAACTTGTTAAATGATTCCAAGGCTTCACCGGAACAGCCAACTTGCTTTCCAGATGGATATCGTAATGTTGCGTCTGCGGACTATACAAGTTGGCCCAAGTCGTTGTGCGGACAAGCCCCGATTCCAAATCAATGTCGACCAAATCAACTTGATTGACTTTCAGTTCTGTTCCTTTGGCCCACAAAGCGACTTGCCAAATCAATACACAGGTACCGATCACCATGATGGGAAAGGTGACCCAAGTCCACTCCATGCGGGGAAAGCATTTCTTCAGTAAAAAATAATCACCGGGGCCGATCATCAAGCTATAGATCACAATGATGGTGCCGATCAATATAAACGGAATCAACTGCACACCGGAAAACTGATCCAATGCCATGCGTAATTGACCGGAGATATCTTCGTAGCCTAAATGAGCGGCACTTTTGCCGACTTGCTGTTGCGAGGTAGAGGACTCTGCGTTTCTCTGTGCATCACTTTTCAGTAATTTTGAAAGTAACGCAAAACGACCATTCCAGTTCGAGATAGGCGCCCTATCTAGATCAAATGCAATGAAGTCTACCAATCCAAAACCCATTGGACTTCGTATGATCAATGGCCTAGCGTTACGGATGGTGTCTTCAGTGACAAGAATTGTACCTTGCGGGGATTCTAGCAAACTGATCTCAAGCAGAGTTTTGTCTTCAGCATCGACTCGCTTTCCCACGCCGGTAAAGACTTCCAGCTCTCCGGTTTCACGTTGCTGTTGTACCCGTTGAAACTTGCCGGGGCTAAACCGTGCCAGTGGTTGATTGGGGGCCAACAGTTTGTCGCCATTGATTCCTACCGAAAGCAACAGACGCCCGCCCATCTGCACCCACTGCTGAAGCGAATCTAGTTGAGTTGAAGCGAGTTGCTCGATTGGGCCAGCATCTGCGGTAGTGATCAAGACTTGATCGACACCTTCGAGCAGATACCAGCGGTCAGGCAAATCAGACGTGCTGCTTAACTGCACCAAGACATTTTCTTCATCTTTCAGTGAATCAAAACTATTGACAACTTGATCAATACTCTTGTCTTTGCCAATCTGCAGAAAGAACTGCTGACTGGCCAAAATCACTGTTGAGTGCGTGGTACTAGTTTTCCATTTTGAATGGAGACCTGGCCCTTGCTCTTCTGAGTCGAATGCAATCTCGATCAAGGCTTCGGCCTTGCCAATCTTGACCGGAATCACAAAGTTGCCGGTTTGCCCTGCTTTGACTTGAACCGTGCCTGATGCTGGCCAAGTGATCGTGGTCGGCACGGCATCACTATCTGGCACAGTAACGCGAATCTTCCCATCGAAATCGGTCTCGCCTGCGGTAATAGCGAGGCGGGCAGGTGTCCAAGTGCCGAGTTTGAAATGATTTTCATAGCCCAGCGATAACTCAACCTGAGCAAAGTTATGCTCGTTGGCCACCCATTGCTGGCCATGGCATGCAGAAACCGTCCATAAAATGGAGAGCAAACAAAGGATTCTGCGAAAATTGGGCCACATAGATTGGAAGAGCATATTGAAGGAAAAGCGGAATGGCCGTAGAAGAGGACTCCCCTGTAGACCAGTAAGTTCGTGATTGAACTATTTAGAATAGTCGGAAAATG
>NVWB01000156.1 GCA_002733575.1 Blastopirellula sp.
GCTGATCACCACGGATATTTTTTGAAGCGGTTGAAGGATACGCCAGAGGGCGATGGCAACATGCTGGATCGTACCCTGGTTTTGTATGGCAGTAGCAATAGCAAGACTCACAACAATCACAACTACCCGCTCATGTTGGCAGGTGGTAAAGGCTTGGGCATGAAGCATGGACAGTACTTAAAGTTTGAAGAGAAAGTCCCGCTTGCAAACACCTTTGTTACGATGCTTGACCGGCTAAATGTGCCTGTCGAATCGTTTGCCGATAGCACGGGTGAGATGTCAGAATTATTGGCTTAGAGCATCGGTGTATTTTATTTCACAAACCGCAGACGATACGCCTTGGGTGTCATGCCGGTTACTTCACGAAATCGTTTGGTGAAGTGGCTTTGATCGGTGAAGCCGGTATCGATTGATATTTCAGACAACTCTCTTGAAGTCGTAGTTAGCATTCGCTGAGCGGCTTGAATTCTTACGTTGCGTAAATACTGGATCGGTGTCATTCGCAGCAATTGCCGAAACCGCCTGTTGAAGTGGGTCGACGAAAGATCGGCCAGGGTTGCCATCGCTGCCATCGAGATCGTTTCGGCATAATGGCTCTCAATATATCGCACCACGGGTAGTAGCTCGTGGAAATGTTGGGCCAGTTCTTCTGGCTGCTCTACTTGGTACATGGCCCCGGCGATTCCAACGACTTCGCCTGTATTGTTGGTCAGCGGGGTCTTGGTAGATACATACCAGCGAGGTGTTCGGCGTCGATGCAGAACTAACCAAATCTGACCAGGCACCGGAGAACCGCTTTTCATGACGCGGCGGTCTTCTTCAATATAGGCTTCCGCCATGACCGGCGTGTGGAAATCTCGGTCGGACTTGCCGATTGCTTCTAACTCATGGGTTAGATTGTGGTTTTCCAGGAACATCTGGTTGACCCTGACAAAGCGGCTGTCACGGTCTTTGGCATAAAAGATGATTTGAGGCAGTGCGTCAAACAAGCGAATTACCGACTCGGCAAGTGGATTTTGCGAGAAAAAGGCGGTTTGAAATTCTAAGGAGGTTTCTTGGCTCATGGTCAATTTATACCAAAGCCTGTTGGCATTGTGCAAGACATTCTTTGCTGTTTATGTCATACTTGCATTATTGTCGAGAGATTCTCTTTGCGAATCAATCAATGTTCATCCTGCATTTCTAAAAAGCATTCCTTCCAGAATACTCCCCATGAGATCAATCCGCTTTCTTGAAATAATTATTCCAGTCATTGTTTGCTTACACATACATTGTTGTGTAACAGAAGGCGCTGAACCGTCGGTTGACTTTAGTCGAGATGTACTGCCGATTTTGTCTGATCGATGTTTTCATTGCCATGGGCCTGATCCCGGAAATCGAGAGGCCGATCTTCGACTCGACCAAAGGGCCTCGTCCATTGAAGACCGTGGCGACTATGCAGCCATTCAACCTGGCAATGCTGCCAAGAGCGAAATCATTCGCCGGATTCTCTCTGAGGATGAATCGGAATTGATGCCACCTGCTGATTCGCATAAGAAAAAACTTACGGCTGATGAAGTCGATATTCTGCGTCGTTGGATCAACTCTGGTGCCAAGTGGGGAAAACACTGGGCGTTTGAAAAACCTAAGAAAGCAGAGATTTCAAATGAAGGCATTCATCCGGTTGATTATTTTATTCAACGAAAACTGAATTCAGAGGGATTATCGCTTTCAGCCAAAGCGGCCAAGCATACCTTGGTGCGTCGGCTGTCGTTTGATTTGACCGGCTTGCCGCCTACGCCTGAAGTCGTTCAGCAATTTGTTGAATCAGATGCAGACGACAGTATTCTTGAACTAACCAACCAGCTGCTTCAGTCGCAGCACTATGGCGAACGCATGGCCATGTGGTGGTTAGATGTTGCCCGGTATGCGGATACTGATGGCTACCAGGGAGACCGAACGCGTACAAACTGGCCTTGGCGAGATTGGGTTGTGAATTCGTTCAATAAGAATCAGCCGTATGATCAATTTACGAAAGAACAATTTGCTGGTGATTTAATGCCAGATGCCACTGAAGAACAAAAGTTGGCTACCTGTTTTCATCGCAATCACATGACCAACGGAGAAGGGGGCCGCGATCCTGAAGAGTCGCGGATAGATTACGTGATTGATCGTGTCAGCACAACTGGCACTGTTTGGCTAGGGCTAACCCTTGGCTGTGCCCAATGTCATTCGCATAAATTTGATCCGATTTCTCAAAATGATTTTTACAGCTTAAATGCGTTTTTCAATAGTATTGACGAAGATGGAAAAGCAGGCGGCGGTGCCAAACCGTATCTTTCGTATCAATCGAAATTGTCAGCCAGAGCCGTGGAAGAAGCTCAGCAGTTAGTCGACCTGCGTAAACCGTTGGAAGAGTTGGCCAAGAAAAAAGCAGAGGCCCAGTTTGAACCCTGGTTGAGCGAACAAATAAAGAAGACTTCAGAGGATTACCAAGGCTGGCTTCCGCTATTGGCGGAAAAACTGGAGTCGACCGATGGAACTGTTTTAACACAAATCGAAGATGGCACGATCATCGCCAGTGGCCCAAATCCTCGGCAAGATGATTACTTAATGAGTGCCAAGCCAAATACTAAACGCATCACCGGTTTCAAATTAGAGATCTTTCCTCACGAATCGCACACTGACGGCAAATTGTCACGGGGCAGTGATGGAGAATTCGTACTGACCAACGTCAAGCTTCAACTCAGAAAGGAAGGTGTTTCCCAGTTTAAAGACATCGAATTTTCTGGGGCGATTGCGGATGTTGAAATCAAGGGGAAAAACTCACAATACGGCAAAGTACGTGAGACCCTGGATGATGATCCTCGCAAAGGATGGACTACCCAAGGGCACGATGCAACGGTGCCCCACATGGCCATCTTCGCGTTAGCCGAGCCACTGTATCTTGCCGAAGATGAGCATATTGTGTTTGTCATGTTTCACCGATCAACCATCGGTGATGGAAATATCGGCAGATATCGCTTGTCCTTCGCCAACCAACCAGGCGATGCAGTGCGTAGCTTATCAGAGACTCCATTGGATCAACTGGCAGCAGCGACAACAGAGATGGTGGAGGATGTTGATCCCAAATTGCGTGCATTATTACTCAAACAGTTTTTGTCAGACCATGCAGCATACCAAAATCAAAAAGGAATATACGACCGGGCAAATAAACAACTTTCGGAAGTAAAAAAAGCGGCTGGTAAAAAGAATGTGATGGTCTTAGCCGAACGGAATGATCCGCGAAAGACGCATGTGCTTGTGCGTGGCGTTTGGGATAAAAAAGGGGAAGAAGTTGGTCCAGAAGTTCCAGCGGCCATTCTTGATTGGCCAGCGGAAGAAACCAAAACTCGTTTAGAACTGGCAAATTGGATCGTCTCCAAAGAGAACCCACTTCCGGCCAGGGTCATGGTCAATCATCTTTGGCAAATGTATTTCGGCGCGGGGATCGTTCGTACGCCAGAAGATTTCGGCTTGCAGGGCGAACGCCCCACGCACCCTGAATTGCTCGATTGGTTGGCAGTGGAGCTAATGGAGCATGACTGGGATATCCAGCATATCATTCGCTTGATTGTCACGAGTAACACGTATCAACAAAGCAGTGTGGTTTCGGAACAACTAATAGAATTGGACCCGGAAAATAAACTGTTCGCTCGGGGAGCCCGTTTTCGGCTGCCAAGTTGGATGTTGCGTGATGCGGCGTTACAGTCCAGCGGATTATTGAACCCGGCATTAGGTGGCCCCACGGTTCGTCCTTACCAACCACCAGGGATTTGGAAGGAAATGTTCATGGGCGCATTTAACTATCAACCGAGTGAAGGCCCAGCACAATATCGTAGAACCTTATACGCATTTTGGCGCAGGGCCAGTGCCCCGACTTTTTTGTTTGACAGTGCCCAGCGAAGAGTGTGTCAGGTTCAAGTGATGAGAACTAATACACCGCTACATGCTTTAACTTTGTTGAATGATCATACGATGTTAGAGTCTGCGAAATCATTGGCGATTAAGTCAGTCCAAGCTTCGCCAAGTGATAAGGCACGCATCCAATTGATTTATCAACGGGTTGTCTCACGTAATGCTTCGCCTAATGAACTTGAAGTGTTGATGCGAGAACTGGCTCGGTTTCAAAAGTATTACAAATCCAACCAGGAAGATGCCACGACTCTTTTGCAAATTGGGCAGCCTGAACTGTTGCTCGATATAAAGAAACTAGATGATGCTAAGATTTCACAGATTGCTTCCTTTATGATGCTGTCGAGTATGATTCTCAACTTAGACGAGGCAATTACCCATGAGTAATTCAACGAACAAACAAAACGCAAGGCAGCCTGAATCGATGCTTGATATTACGAGACGACATTTTCTGAGCCAATCTGCTGGGGTCAGTCTCGGCGCGATGGCGTTGGGTTTATTGGAATCTGGAACTGCTTCCGCTCAGCAGCCAGAAGTTGCCAAACAACCAATTGGCTTGCCTGCGTTGCCGCACTTTGCGGCGAAGGCGAAGCAAGTCATCTTTCTGACGCAATCAGGCGGGCCTTCTCAGATTGAACTGTTTGATGAAAAGCCTGGCTTGGAAAAATGGGCCGGTAAAGAATTGCCCGATGAAATTCGCCAAGGTCAGCGTTTGACTACGATGACCAAAAATCAGAAGCAACTGGTCATGCCAGCACGAACCAAGTTCGAAAAGTGTGGGCAAAGCGGGGCAACTATCGGGGAATGGATGCCGCATCTGAAAAAAGTGGTTGATGATCTTTGTTTTGTGAAGTCAATGACCACCGATCAAATCAATCACGCGCCAGCCATGACGAAATACTTGACCGGCCATCAGATACCTGGACGCCCAAGTTTAGGCGGTTGGGTCAGTTACGGCTTAGGAAGTGAGAATCGAAACCTGCCTGACTATCTAGTCATGATTTCAAAAATGAAACGCCCCAGTGATCAACCGCTGTACGATCATTATTGGGGCAGCGGTTTTTTACCAACCCGATATCAGGGCGTGAAACTCCGTAGTTCAAAAGAGCCTGTGCTCTATTTGCGTGACCCAGATGGACTGCCGCGGCCTGTGCGTCGGGGCATGTTAGACGGGATTTCGGAACTCAATCAAATGCGGTTTGAAGAAACGGGTGACCCTGAAATTACCACACGCATTCGTCAATATGAAATGGCATGGCGGATGCAATCCTCGATTCCCGAATTGAATGATTTAAGTGACGAACCCGAGTCAACGTTTGAACTGTATGGGCCAGACTCGCGTCGGCCTGGTAGTTATGCGGCCAACTGTATTATGGCTCGCCGGATGGTAGAGCGTGGTGTTCGATTCACACAATTGTTTCATCCTGATTGGGATCATCACAGCCGACTCAGTTCCTGGTGTGTGGCCCGTTGCCGTGATACCGATCAAGCGAGTGCGGCGTTGATTATCGATCTGAAACAACGCGGCTTGCTAGACGACACCCTCGTTCTCTGGGGTGGCGAATTTGGACGAGGTGTCGCAGGGCAAGGGGAATGGGACAGCCCCGATGGCGGGCGAGATCATCATCCCCGCTGTTTCACCATGTGGATGGCAGGCGGTGGAATCAAACCGGGAATCACCTACGGAGCCACCGATGATTTCAGCTATAATGTGGCCGAAAACCCGGTTCATGTACGTGACTTGCATGCCACGATTTTACACTTGCTAGGCATTGATCATCAACGCTTGACTCATCGATACCAGGGGCTAGATTTCAGGCTGACAGGGGTTGAACCTGCTCGTGTCGTGAAGGATATTCTTGCCTAATTGAACAAGAATCTCACTGCTTTTTTTATGGAATCCAGAACACTTCTCATAAGTTGCGTTATAATGAACTGATGAGTGTCACAAGACAGATTCGTAATTCCAAACTTGCTGAATACTCAGCGTGATAACCTTCCCTCATATAAAAATCATTCCTCGAATTCAAACATGGCCAGACATTCAATGCGTCATAACATTCTATTGATAACCGTTGTTTCTCTCTTGATGATTTCGGTGAGTCAAGCGGGAGATGATCAGGTTGATTTTAATCGTGATATCCGGCCGATTCTTTCGGACAAATGTTTTCATTGTCATGGACCTGACGCCAAGAATCAAGATTCGGAATTCCGCTTGGATAGCGAAAGCAATATCTTCGCCGACTTGGGTGGATACTTTGCAGTAGTTCCAGGCAAACTGAACGAGAGTGTTCTGCATGATCGGATTCGCGCTGAAGATGAATCGGAGCAAATGCCGCCGATTGATTCAGGGCGTAAACTATCAGATCGTGAAAAAGACTTGTTGGATGCTTGGATTACCCAGGGTGCCACGTATCAATCGCACTGGGCATTTATCAAGCCAGAAAGACCCAAGCTTCCGAAACTGACCGCGGCCAATCAAAAATGGGTTCGTAACCCCATCGATTACTTCATTGCCGCACGACTTGAAAAAGAAGGATTATCTCCTTCGAAACCGGCTGAGATTGAGACCCTGCAAAGAAGGGCCTCGCTCTCTTTAACAGGGTTGCAGCCTACGATTCAACAGTTGAAACAATCATCGAATAAATATGAGTCGAAAGCTTACGAAATTGAAGTCGTCCGCTTGCTTAGTACAACAGGTTATGCCGAGCGACAAGCGTTACGCTGGTTGGATGCGGCCCGATATGCAGATACTGATGGTTACCAAACCGATAACAATCGGACCAATTGGCCTTGGCGAGACTGGGCCACCAAAGCGTTTCATGAGAACATGCCTTTTGATCAATTTACGATTGAGCAACTGGCAGGCGACATGCTGCCCGAGGCAACCGCGGATCAAATTTTGGCTTCGGCCTTTAATCGTAATCACCGCCAGAACGCCGAAGGTGGAGCACTAGCCGCTGAGTTTTTAATTGAGAACGTAATTGATCGCGTCGAGGTGACTTCCACCGTGTGGCTTGGGCTCACCGCAGGCTGTGCCCGTTGCCATGATCATAAGTACGACCCGATTAGCCAGCGAGAATTCTACCAGATGTTTGCCTACTTCAATAACATTGGAGAAAAGGGTATTGGCAAAGGAGTGCAAGCGAACCCGGTAATGCAAATGAGTTCGCCCATGAATCAACTGACTCCAGAGTTGGCTAAAAAATTAGCGGACGCGAAGCAGGCTTTAACTGATGCAAAGACAACCGCTGGGCAGCGGCTAGAAGCTTGGGCCAAGCAGACTGTAAAGCAATTGGATAGCAAGGCCGAGGATTGGCTGCCGGTTGAGGTTGCAAGTGCAACGGTCTCTCGCGGTGGGGGTAAATTAGTTGAGCAATCCAGCGGGGCTCTTCTATTAGAAGGCAAAGTAGACAGCGCACAGTATCAGGTCAACTTTACTGTCGATGGTTCAATGATTACTGCGATTCGGATTGAAGCCTTGCCTCACGATTCGTTTGGCAAGCCACGCCAATTGGCCCGTAGCGTGAATGGTAACTTTGTGTTGACCGATGTGAAGTTGTCTCTGGTCAACGAGAAGAAAACCGCTAGTCCGCTCAAAATTAAACAAGCTGTCGCAAGTTATGCACAAGATAATTATCCCGTCTCGAACATCATTGACGGGAACGCAACTTCCGGTTGGGCCGTTTATGGTAGCCAAACCAAGCCCGGCGTTGTATCTGCTTTATTGATTCTGGAAGAGCCTGTTTCTGTTAGTGCAGGCAGTTCTCTTCAACTGCAACTTGATCACAAGTCACAATACGCAGGCCATAATATCGGTCAATTTCGTTTGTCGGCAACAGAAAACCCACTGCCCAAATTATCGGGCAAAACAGAATTACCAACACTTGTTCGTAGTGCTTTGAGAAAAATAGCAGAAGATCGGACTGCAAAAGAGCAGACCGAGTTGGAGAAATACTACGCAACCATTGACGCAAAAGTGGCCAAGGCCCAAACGCAAGTGGCCAAAGTTGAGAAAGAGATCAATACCCAAGGCTACGGAAAAGTATCCGTCATGGTCATGCAGGAACGCGAAGGCGACCCTGTTCCGGCCTACTTCTTGAATCGAGGGCAGTATGATGAGCCAGATAAATCGGAGGCCCTGCCTAGAGGCGTACCAGTCGCCTTATTGACGGGCGAAGAAAAAAAACAACCATCGAATCGCCTGGAGTTTGCCAACTGGCTAGTTTCTAAAGATCATCCTTTGACAGCCAGGGTTTATGTGAACCGAGTATGGCAAGATCATTTTGGCACAGGCCTTGTTGAAACAACCGAAGACTTCGGCTTGCAAGGAGAGATGCCCAGTCATCCTGATTTGCTCGATTGGCTGTCAGTCGAGTTCATCGAGTCTGGCTGGGACGTGAAGGCATTGCATCAACTAATTCTGACAAGTGCCACGTATCGTCAGTCGTCGAAAGTAACTCCTGGTTTAACGAAACTCGATCCCAATAATCGGCTGCTGGCTCGTGGCCCTCGTTTTCGTATGGATGGTTTTGTGATTCGTGATATTGCGCTACAAGCATCAGGCTTGCTCAACCCAAGAGTCGGTGGTCCACCTGTAAATCCTTATCAACCAGTCGGTTTGTGGAACGCAGTAAGTAGTGGGGCCAACACAAAATACAAACAAAGCTCTGGCAGTGCTTTGTACCGAAAAAGCATGTACACCTATTGGAAACGTGCCGTGAATCCACCGCGACAAATTATCTTTGATGCCGGTGGTCGAGAAACTTGCGATGTGCGGACGAATGCCACCAATACCCCGCTACAAGCGTTGGTGCTGATGAACGATAAAACATTCGTTGAGGCAGCCCGCCATGTGGCTCAACAGGTATTAGCGAACACCGATAAAGATACTTCCGCAAGATTAGAGACGCTTTATCAGCGTGTCATTGGTCGGAATGCTGACAAACCCACACTTGCCATTCTAGATCGTAATTTAACATTCTTCCTCTCCCATTTTGAAAATCAACCTGAGGAAGCGGCCAAGTTGTTAGCCGTGGGCGAGTCAGCTAGAGATGAGAGTTTACCAACAACTGAGCATGCCGCGTGGACCGCAGTCGCCCACTTGGTATTAAATCTAGACGAAGCGATTACGCTTGAGTAGCAACGAGCTTTAATTCCCAATTTATCCCGATTTCAATCGAACCTTTACTACTGTTCGAGAATTACTATGAAACCCGAATTTCAAAATCCTGTTGATCAAAATAAATTGCTTGACACACGTCGTCATTTCTTTGGACAAGCGGCCAAAGGAATTGGCGTAGCCGCATTGGCTTCTTTGCTAGGGAATGAGTCCCAGGCAGATCAAGCTACTGAATCGAAAAGTGTCGCAGCCCCAAGTGGCCTGATGAAACAATATCATCATCCGCCCAAAGCCAAACGTGTGATTTATATGTTCCAAAGTGGGGCACCTTCGCAACAAGATTTATTTGATCATAAACCGAAGTTGCAAGAACATTTCAACGAAGATCTGCGCGATCACGTTGACATGAATCAACGGGTCACGGGAATGACAGCTGGTCAGAAGACCTACCCTTTGGCTGGCACCAAATATAAGTTCACCAAACATGGTGAATCTGGCACGGAGATCAGTGAACTGTTGCCTCATATCTCAGGCATCGCTGATGATATCTGTTTAGTTCGGTCAATGCACACCACAGCGATCAACCATGATCCGGCGATTACATTTTTTCAAACAGGTCACCAGCTTCCCGGTCGTCCGAGTATCGGTTCATGGCTATCCTACGGGCTAGGTCGTGTGAACGACAACTTGCCGACGTTTGTGGCAATGGCTTCACGCGGAACAGGTCGTCCCAGTTGTCAACCGCTGTATGATCGCCTGTGGGGAAGTGGTTTTTTGCCAACCAAACATGCTGGTGTAAAACTGATGGGCGTAGGTGACCCAGTTCTCTACTTAAATAACCCAAGTGGATTTAATGCAACTGCCCGACGTCGCATGCTGGATGACTTGGCCAAGTTGAACCGAAAAAAGTTAGAAGAATTCGGTGACCCTGAAATTAATACTCGAATTCAACAGTACGAACTTGCGTATCGAATGCAAACCTCGATTCCCGAGTTGACGGACTTTTCAGATGAGCCCAAGCATGTTCTGGAAATGTATGGCCCCGATGTGATGAATCGTGGCACGTATGCCTATAACTGTTTGCTGGCCCGCAGAATGGCCGAACGTGATGTGCGATTTATTCAACTCTTCCACATGGGTTGGGATCAACATTACACCTTGCCAAAACAACTGTCAGGCCAATGTCGAGACGCCGATCAACCTTCGGCTGCGTTGGTCAAAGATCTGAAGCAACGCGGAATGCTTGACGACACCCTGATTGTTTGGGGAGGCGAGTTTGGCCGGACTTCGTATTGCCAAGGAAAACTAACACCAGAGAACTACGGGCGCGATCATCATCCGCGTTGCTTCTCTCTCTGGCTGGCTGGGGCAGGAATTAAACCGGGGATCACCTACGGAAGAACGGATGATTACTGCTACAACATTACCGAAAACCCGGTGAATGTGCATGATCTTCACACCACGATGTTGCACCTGCTGGGGATCGATCACCTTCGGCTAACGCATAAATTCCAAGGCCGACATTACCGCTTAACCGATGTGCATGGCGAACTGGTTGATGGAATTCTGTCATGATTACCGGTCGCAATTCAATGAAGTGCCATATCTAGCCATCTACCCCAAATCTTTGATAAGATATGAGGTTTGTATCCTTCTATCTTTTGAGTGAGAGTGGCATTGTTTTTCGAGCGGCTCGGACTGTTCGTGACGAAATACTGGGTTCCAATAATTCTATTTTGGTTCACTGTAAGTGTCTGCGCATTTATCTTACCACCCAAGTGGGATGATGTTACGCTCGATGGTGACCTGGCCTATCTTCCAGCAACGGTGACCAGTGCAATTGGAGAGGCCGCACTGGCCGAAGCGTTTCCGCAAGATCTTGCCAAAAGCCAAGTTGTGATCGTGGTCACACGCAGCGATCAAGAAGATCTCTCGGACGAAGACCTCTATTTCATTGATCGCTTGGCGGCCCCGTTTCAAAACGCTCAAGGAATCGCACTGTTTCAGCAAGCGGTTGACGCTGATTCACACCTGTCTTCTGAACAGCTGAATGCCAAGGCAGATACTGCTTGGCTAGAAGCAAATTTATTAGATGGATCAAACCCTGCCCCTTTGTGGAACTTATCTACTCTCAACACCAAATTAGGGCGAACCGATGAGGCGGATGAGTTTCGTCAAAAGGCGATTGCGTATGATAAGTCCTTGAAAGACTTCGAGGGAGAAATCCTTCCAGAAGATCAGCCTGATTGGAAGTTGTTTGATGTTTGGACACGTCACACGCCAGTTGTTGGGGAGATGCTGACTAGCGAAGACAACAAGGCAGTGCTTGTTGTTTTACGAATTACCAATGAATTTATGGCAACTGAAAATGTGCGAATCATTGAAGAAATAACTCAGCAAGTGCAACAGTTTAAAGATCAAGCCGTTGCTAGTGAAATGGCACATCTGAAATTCAACATTACCGGCAATGCAGCGGTCGGCGGTGATATGTTATTAGCGGCCAAGCAAAGTATTGCCAATACCGAGAAGTTGACCGTGGTCTTGATCATTGTGATTCTGTTGTTGATCTACCGCTCTCCCGTGATGTTGTTGATCCCCATGGTATCAATTGGAGTTTCTCTGGTGGTTTCAACTTGGTTAGTGGCCGCACTAACACAGGTTAATTTGATTGAAGGCTTTGAGTGGTGGAATTTCAAGGTCTTTAAAACGTCTAAGATCTTTATCATTGTCATTCTATTTGGGGCAGGAACCGATTTTTGCTTGTTTCTGATTGCCCGTTATCGAGAGGAGCTCATCAAAAATGTCAAACAGAACTGGGCAGTTCCCAAAGCAATCGCAGGCGTGGGAGATGCCTTAGTCGGCAGTGCGCTGACCACCATCTTTGGATTGGGCATGATGTTTTTTGCCGATTTTGGGAAGTACAGTAACAGTGGCCCTGCGATTGCTCTGTGTTTATTTATCACCTTAATTACGTGTCTTACTTTGTCTCCTGCTCTGCTGCGTGCATTGGGTCCACTTTTGTTTTGGCCATGGAAAATAGAATCGCATACCGTAAACCTTCCCAAGCGACCGAAACTATTTCAGAATTACTGGGAACGATTGACCGGATTAATCTGCCAATATCCTGGTTTCATTCTGGTCGGGTCTGTTTCGATCATGGCCATTCCTGCTGTGCCGAGTATTTACCGCTCCATCACTACCGGCGAAGCGGTTGAAGTCTCTTATGATATGTTGAATGATTTAGAGAATGATATTCCCTCAAAGATGGGCGCCAAGGTTCTTGAAAATCATTTTCCTTTAGGAGAAACCACGCCGATCACCATCTTGATTCATCATCCAGATGCCGATTTTGACTCACCTGCTGGGGAGACGATGATATCGTCTCTGGCGAAATCACTCTTCGATTTTGATGAACACATTGTCAAGGTATTTAGCTCAGAAACTCCGCTCGGTAAACGGCCCAAGCGGTACACCCCGTTCTCAAGCGCAGGTCGTGCAAAACTGTTTTTAAAAAATCATATTCGGACCAAAGAAGTTTTCCTTAGCCAAGTTCCTGAATTACAGGGGCATGTAACAAGGCTCAGGGTCGTCACCGATCTCAACCCGTTTTCCATCGAAGCAGTTCAGTTATCGCATAAAATCAAAGATTATTTAGTATCGAAATCGGTTTCTTTGGATGACCCATCCTGGAAGAATGCGGAATTTAAATTCGCTGGCACGACGATTTCGATTGGCGATTTGCGTGATGTGACTACCAATGATACGCAGCGAATTGAAATCCTAGTGGTCGTCGCGGTGTTTATCGTTTTGCTGGTGATTTTACGAAAACCGGTCATCTGTTTGTATATGATTACCTCGGTGCTGTTTAGCTATTATGTCACTATCGGCCTGACCGCTTGGTTCTTTGAATGGGTCTATTACGATTCCTACGCAGGGCTTGATTGGAAAGTTCCACTTTTCTTGTTTGTGATATTGGTCGCCATTGGGCAAGATTACAATATCTATCTGGCGACCCGAGTGTTTGAAGAACAACGCAAAAAAGGGGCCATTGAAGGTCTCAAGTCGGCAGTTGGAAAAACAGGCGGAATTATCACCAGTTGTGGGCTGATTATGGCCGGAACCTTTGGTTCGATGTGTGCTGGTTCGTTACGGGGCATCATCGAACTCGGATTTGCCCTGACTTTAGGCGTGTTGATTGATACGTTTATTGTGAGAACGATTCTCATGCCTTGCTTTCTGGCGTTGTTAATTCGTTGGCAAGAGCGTGGGGAAACTTCATCAGAATCGAATATCCAAGAATAATTTCTTTGTGCCTTGCCTGACACTTCGCTTTGAAGTTGGTAAAACATGGGTATCTGTTGATTCCGGTGTTACTCTCATCCTTTTCAACCCTGACTTATTTAAGGGAATGCCTTATGACCTCGCCCAAATCTGCTAAAGACGTTTTACGAATGTGTCGCGAACATGATGTGAAAGCGATCGACTTTCGCTTCATGGATTTTCCAGGGCTCTGGCAGCACTTTACCATTCCTGTCAAAAGGTTGAGTGAAGATACGTTTGAAGACGGCTTGGGGTTTGACGGGTCAAGCATCCGAGGTTGGCAGGCGATTAACGAGAGCGATATGCTCGTGGTGCCGCAGGCCGATACCGCATTCATTGATCCATTTTGTGAATTGCCGACTCTGGTGATGATTTGTAATATCCAAGACCCAATCACTCGTGAAGATTATTCGCGTGATCCGCGAAATGTTGCGCGAAAATCGGTCAATTATTTAAACAGCACCGGAATTGCAGACACAGCGTTCTTTGGACCTGAAGCCGAGTTCTTTATTTTTGATGATGTTCGGTTTGATCAAGCTGCCCAGCATGGTTTTTATTACGTGGATAGCGTGGAAGGCGAATGGAATCGGGGGCGAGTCGAGAACCCGAACCTGGGCAACAAAATACGACACAAGGAAGGCTACTTCCCTGTGCCGCCTGCTGATCAATTGATGGACATCCGTAATGAGATGATGCAGACGATGATCGATTGTGGCTTGGATGTTGAATGCCAGCATCACGAAGTGGCCACCGGCGGTCAAGCTGAAATCGATTTGAAGTATGACAAGTTGGTCAAAATGGCCGACGACATGTTGATCTACAAATACATTGTAAAAAATGTCGCCAAAAAACATGGCAAGACTGTGACCTTTATGCCTAAGCCGGTTTTCTCCGACAATGGCTCCGGCATGCACACGCATATCTCATTCTGGAAAGACGGCAATCCACTGTTTGCCGGCAATGGCTACGCGGGTCTCAGTGATATGGCCCTACACGCAATTGGGGGAATCCTCAAACATGCGAATTCTCTGTTAGCATTCACGAACCCAACCACCAATAGCTACAAACGCTTAGTGCCAGGCTACGAAGCCCCGGTGAACTTGGCCTATTCGCAGCGCAACCGATCTGCCGCTTGTCGAATTCCTATGTACAGCTCCGACCCAAAAACTAAGCGAATTGAATTCCGCTGTCCTGATCCAAGCTGTAACCCTTACTTGGCATTCGCTGCGTTGTCGATGGCGGCCATCGATGGCATTCAAAATAAAATAGATCCAGGCGATCCACTGGATAAAGACATCTATGATTTGCCACCAGAAGAAGCGGCAGCCGTGAAAAAAACGCCTGCTTCACTTGATGCTGCGTTGACCGCCTTACAGATGGATCATGAGTACTTACTCAAGGGCGATGTGTTTACTCAAGATGTTATCGACACGTGGATTCATTACAAACGAATCAACGAAGTCGATGCAGTTCGGATGCGTCCGCATCCGTATGAATTCTGTTTGTATTACGATATTTAACAACCTGATGGTTCGATCTTGTGTTTCTCTTTAACTAAATGCCTTTAGGAAAACCGAATGACTGTCGACTCACAACTGATTGCTCGACTTGCTGAAATTGATACTCCGACTATTTGCAACGTCATCGAACTTTTTGACGTGGTGCCTCGGAATCAAGGTTTTACAGATGCTAGGATTCGATGCGAATTTCCGGCGTTAAAACCGATGGTTGGGTTCGCGGCAACCGCTTCTTTTCGATCGGATCAGCCACCAGTCGGGGGCGATGCTTATGGAAGTATACAGTCTCAACTGGAACAATTTGCAGAACTGGCAGGGCCGGCGGTTGTTGTATTTCAAGACTTAGATGACCCGGCAGTTTCGGCAACCTTTGGCGAAGTGATGTGCTCGACCTACAAAGCGTATGGATCAGCCGGGCTGATTACTTCAGGAGCAGGACGCGATATTGATCAAGTGCGTGAACTCGATTATCCCGTATTCACTGGCGGCACAATTGCCTCGCACGCTTACTGTCATATTTTGCATCTCGGCTTGCCGGTTCGTGTTGGCGGACTAACCGTGTTGCAAAACGACTTGCTACATGGAGATGCCAACGGTGTGGCCAGAATTCCGCTGGATATTGCAGCAGAAATTCCAGATGTTACTGCCGAGTTTTATGATGCAGAAAAAATCATGCTCGATTATGTCAACGGACCAGATGAAAAAACGGTGACCGGATTCACCGAGCGAAGAGTGGAATTTCAGGAAGTTGTGGCCAAGATCAAGGCTCGTGTTTCACGAGCTTAGAAACCGTGTAGGGTGGCTGCCGATAGGACAGCCGCCTGATTATCGGCAGCGGATGCAAGAGAGATTTTCACAAGAGAAAATTCAAATACAATTTTCTTGAATAGTTTCACAGCAAGTGATTGAATCTTCAATTGAGTTTGCCTGTTTTTGCAGGCACACTCAATTGACAGGCGACTGGCCTATCGGCAGCCACCCTACAAGAACTAAAAAAACAGTGTTGGTTCAAATTAGAACCAACACTGTTTTGATTTAAATCAAGTCAAATGCCGTTTGCCTTAAACCTTACCAGCGGCTGGTACAATAAATGGTGCCCGGTATTCGCGGGTCAACATCACATCGGCTGCGGCGTTACCAATAAAGGTTTCGCTCTTCGGATTGAACTTCAACAGCGGCCCAAGTTGAATTTTTTCTTTGGCCAAGTTGACTTTGTTGTCAGTCAGGTGACTGGCAAAACGATCTAAGGTTGCGGCCACATCTTCGGTGGTTTCGATGTCTTGCAAACGCTCTAGGCATTCTCCTTGAGAAACGCGGTCGCCAGAATAGTAAGAGATATTACCCAAGTGACACAACGCACTGGAAAGATGCCCGTCTTCGATATCGGCATTCAAGTCATTTTTATCACGACTGCGAACGGCATCTAAGAAGTTCTGGAAGTGATCCGCACCACCTTTGAACTCTTTGACTTTATTGCCTTCAAGGTCAAATGCGGCGCCGCTTGAATACGAGGTCATCACCACATAGCCTTCGGTTCCTTCAAAGATCACGCCAACGCGAGAGCCTTTGTATTTCTTGCTGCTCTCTTTGAGGTTTTTGTCGTAAACTAATCCACGCACTTCAAAAACTAAGGCTCTATCGCCGAAGTCATGCAGCACCATTTGTGTGTTGGCCGTGTCGCCTGCATCGTTGTAAGCGTAGCGTCCACCATAGCTGATGATAGTATTGCTAAGTTGATTCACTCCAAGTCCCCAGCGGGCCAAGTCCATTTGATGGATGCCTTGGTTGCCTAAGTCTCCGTTGCCAAAATCGCGTTGCCAATGCCAGTCGTAATGGAATTGTGGGCGAGTCACTGGACCCATTGGGGCAGGGCCTGTCCAAAGATTGTGATCGACCGTTTTTGGTGGATCGTACGTGCCTAATTCGCCGATGCTTTTGCGGGCTTTGTAGCAGAGACCACGAGCCACTTTGCAGTGCCCAATTTTACCGGAATGAACATAGTCCATCGCTGCGATCATGCCAGGGTTCGAGCGGCTTTGGGTTCCGGTTTGGCAAATTTTATTGTACTTACGTGCCGCTTCAACAATTCGCCGGCCTTCGCTCACGTTATGGCTCACCGGCTTTTCAACGTAAACATCTTTGCCTGCTTGAATCGACCAAATCGCGGCCAGTGCATGCCAGTGATTCGGCGTGGCAATCGTGACAATATCAACCGTAGGGTCTTCCAGAACTCGGCGAATATCTTGCACGAACTTCGGTTTGCGGCCTTGTCGTTTCTCAATCTGTGTGGCGCGACTTTCCCCGTAGGAAGTATCAACGTCACAAACATACGTGATCTCAGTATCTTTTCGGCCAGCAAACGCACCAATGTGCGAACCGCCGCGACCTTTGACGCCGACTACGGCAACGCTCAATTTTTCATTGGGGCTCTTGCTTTGTGGTGCTTCTTCAGCAGCAAAAAGTGAACTGGCACCTGTGGCAGTAACTGCCGCTGCCGAGGCCATCATCGAGTCTTCTAAAAACTGGCGACGAGTTTTACGTGACATGAAAAGAACTCCAATATCGGTGGGTGAAAGTGAGCGGCTTACTAGCCAGAGAAGTGCTGTTTGACTTCCCCACATCGTAACAAATCTACGGGTGATTGCAAACTTTTTACGCCGAGAGAGGGTTTAGCTGCGAATGTGAATAGAAAAGGGGGCGGATTCACTTCTTGCCATACTTGGCAACCATCCAGTTGGCCAGCGGTGGGCACAGCCGGTCGACCCAGACGAGGGCTTTTCCGCTGATGCTGAGGATGATTTCTTGTTTGCCGAGTTCAATCGCTCTGACAGTTTTTTGAGCCACTTGCAACGGGGTCATCCCTTTTTCACTCTCCGAAGGTTGACGGCCTTTCTTTTCGATGACCGAATCGAAGAACTCGCTTTTGGTCGTGCTGGGGCTCACCAGTAAAACATCAATCCCTTCGCCTGCGAGTTCGGCGCGCAGGGCATCGTTGAAACCGTGCATGGCAAATTTGCCAGCACAGTATTCGCTTTTTCCTGGAACTGCCCTGTGCCCTAGTACCGATCCGATGTTCACAATAATCGGGCTGTTGCCTTGGTAGAGCAGGGGAAGTGCCCCGCGGATGAGTTCGACCGGTGCAAAGAAATCGACTTCCATTACTTGGCGAAGTCGTTCTGGCGTGGCGTCTTCAAAAAAACCGAGTGCCCCGATGCCGGCATTGTTGATCAAGATATCTAAGCCGCCCATTTTTTCTTGCGCGGTATCTAGTAGTTTTTGACGCAGATCGATATCGGTAATGTCTCCGGTAACGATGTGGAGCTCGCCAGCAAAATCTTTGACCTCTTCTAGCAATTGTTCAAGCTGAGGTTCACGACGGGCACAAACGACAACTCTGGCTCCTCGTTCTACTAACAACAATGCCAGAGCACGACCGATTCCGCTTGAGGCACCAGTGACGATGATGCGTTTGCCAGGGAGTGTACGTCTCGCCATGCTTAGGCGACTTCTTCAATAGAGTCGGAAGCCTCAGAGTCAGTTGCCTCGTCATCAATGACCTGATGCTCGTGCTCCGTAACAATCGTTCCCGGCTCGTTAATACTTCCCAGGTATCGCTGAGGCAAACGGCAATGAATGATCATTTTGGTTTCGCTATACGTCTTGGTAATCACTTCTCCGTGCGCGGCCAAGTAGGCAAGTAGCTTGCCGTTTTCAATACCTGTTTCAATATCGACATCACGAAAGTTACGACTCAAGGCGTCGCTGACTGTCTGGGCGAATCCTTCTTTACCTTCGCCGGTAATTGCACTGACTGCCAAAGCATGTGGGTACTGTTGTTGCAGACGATCAAGAATGACCCGGTTTTCAATCTTGTCGATTTTATTCAAGACAAGCAGCGTGTCTTTTGCTTTGATACCAATTTCTTCCAGCACTTCGTGGACTGCATCAATTTGACTGAGAACTTCAGGGCTGCTTGCATCGGCAATGTGCAGCAGTAAATCGGCCTGGTTTGCTTCGGACAAGGTCGCTTTAAAGCTGGCGATTAATTTATGCGGAAGGTTACGAATAAAACCCACGGTATCACTCAGCAAAACTGGTCCCCAGTGAGGAAGTCGCCAGCGACGTGTGCGTGTATCGAGCGTAGCAAACAGTTTGTCTTCTACCAGCACATCAGCTTTCGTCAGATGGTTCATCAATGTGCTTTTGCCGGCATTGGTATATCCAACGAGAGAGATGGTCATCACGTCTCGACGAGAAGAGACTTCCCGCTCTCGACGATCTTGGACTTTTTTCAGATCATTTTTTAAATCACTGATACGTTTTTCAACTAAACGCCGATCGACTTCTAATTGCTTTTCACCAGGACCACGCATTCCGACACCCATTTTGATTCGATCTAAATGGGTCCACATCCGTTTCAAGCGAGGCAGTGAATACTCGAGCTGCGCCAACTCAACAGCGAGACGTGATTCGTAGGTCTGTGCGTGCGTGGCGAAGATATCGAGAATCAACTCGGTGCGATCAATCACCTTGAGCTTGATGGCTTGTTCTAAGTTCCGAGTTTGGGCCGGGCTGAGTTCGTTGTCAAAAATGATCAGATCCGCTTCCGAGGCCTCGGCGCACATCTGGAGTTCTTCCACTTTGCCTTTGCCAAGATAGGTGGATGGATCGGGCTTTACCCTCCGCTGGGTCATGCGGCCAACCACGGTGGTTCCGGCAGTCGTTGCCAAGCCATCGAGTTCATCGAGAGGCTCACCATCGAGTTCGGTGTCTGGAAGAATCAATTTGACAAGAACCGAGTTTTCGTCGGCTAGTTTTTGGCTTCGTTCTCTTTCCGTCACAATCAGTCCGGGGTTGAGTGGTAAAGGAATTAATTATTTGACTCAGTCTAAGTCTATTCTAACCTTGGATCGTACAACTTCGTAGAGGCAATCTATGTTTAGAGCCGCCATTCTTCAAGGGTTGCCCAAAAGACAAGGAATCTTGAAAACAGGTTCACAGCCAAAATGAAGGTATAATAACGTCGATTCCGTCATTATAACAGGAATTTCCATAGAAGAAGATTGGCAATAGGACATTTGGCGACTAGGGTTCGTTGTCTTACCTGGACTGCCCAGATATATTAGAGGATTACCGATTAGCGAAATTTTGACGACTACGGTCGCTTCCCATATTTCTCACCATCCAATAAAAGGACTTCATTCCTATGCAAAAAACAATTCAACGACGTGATTTTCTGCGTTCAGCCGCTGCAATTACTGCGGCCACGGCATTAACTGGCTCAGCTAGTACCGCTTTTGCTGCTAGAGAAGTCCCATTTAGCATCTCGATTGCACAGTGGTCTCTGCACAAAACGATCTTTGCGAAAAAGTTAGATCACCTTGATTTTGCCAAGGTGGCCAAGCAGGAGTGTGATATTCATGCGGTTGAGTATGTTAATCAGTTTTTCGCTGATAAAGCCAAAGATGCTAAATACTTGGCCGAAATGAATCAAAGAGCTGGTGATTTAGGGGTTAAGCAACTGTTGATCATGATCGACCGAGAGGGAAGATTAGGGGATCCAAATGCTGAAAAACGAACTCTAGCTGTCGAAAATCATTACAAATGGGTCGAGGCTGCAAAAACTCTGGGTTGCCACTCAATTCGCGTAAATGCCGGTAGTGCAGGCGAATATGAGGAGCAAATCAAGTTGGCGGCCGATGGACTTCGCCGCTTAAGCGAGTTCGCCAAAGATCTAAATATGAACGTGATTGTTGAGAATCACGGCGGGCTTTCTTCCAACGGAGAGTGGCTTGCTACTGTTATGAAAACCGTTGATCTACCTAATTGTGGCACTTTGCCTGACTTCGGGAACTTTGCCATCGATCGGAATAAAGGAATCAACTACGACCGCTACAAAGGCGTTGATGAATTGATGCCTTACGCCAAAGCGGTGAGCGCAAAAACTCACGATTTTGATAGCGAAGGAAACGAAACCAAAACCGATTATTTCAAAATGATGGAAATAGTCGTCAAGAAACATGGCTACCACGGATACGTGGGAGTGGAATACGAAGGTAGCAAGCTTTCCGAGATGGAAGGGATCATCGCCACACGTAAATTATTAGAGCGTTGTGCAGCCAAGCTTGCATAGCTCCGATATCTGTCCAAAATCATCGAAAGTAGAAAGGCTCCTGAGAATAAAATCAGGGGCCTTTTTTATGCGTTTATGCCTATAAAAACAGGGACATAAGGACATCAGTGGAATATATTTTCAATAAAATCCTGAGTGCTATCCACAAACAACGGAAGCCCGAAAAAGGGGCTGCTTAAAAAAGCGGCAGCTTTAAAAACAGGCTAAGTTGCACGAAAACTGTGCAAGCAGTGCTATCGCTGTAAGTGCTTGCAGTGCAGTCACTTCGATGCTGGTCTTGACGCGCAGGCACTATTTCTGGGATACCCTTGTCGTGGCGTTTGTGATTTCAGTGAACGCGATGATAACCCGACCGGCAAGGAGCCCTGTAGATGTCAAGTTTCCCCCAAAACAACAATTCATTTTCAAATTCGCAACAACCTCAATCAGGTTTTGCTCAGCAACCTACTTCCAGTACTTATGGCCAACAGCCAGCTCGAAGTGGTTTTGCTCAACAACCAGCACAAACACCAACTTCACCTTTAGCGACCCCAACATCACCGCTGGCAAATAGACCTACTGTTGCCTCGCACACGCCTCCTGTGAGCACCCCGACTGCAACTTATGCGTCTACTACAGTAGTGAGTGCCGCCACAGTTGCTGAGAAAAAACAAGAGATCGTCCGAATTGCTCGTGAGTTGTTCCGCCAATCACCAGATTGGGTCACATTCTTCCGTGAAGTGCTAGGAGCCGAAGGCGTTGTTCGTCGTCTGTTCACCGCACCGGAAGCTCTGGATGAATTCGAAAAATCATCCGAGTATGGCGAAATTCAATTGATGATCGCCAAATTGCGTGAGCGATCCAATGTTCAAGCCGAATCCAAAGAGCCTACCCGAGTGATCACCGTTCGCTTGCCAAAAAGCTTGCACGAATCACTTCGAGTTGAAGCCCACTCGCGTCGAACGAGCATGAACAAACTTTGTATCTCGAAGTTGTTGCAAGTGATCGATAATTCGATGATCCCGAACGACTAGGTCAACACTTACAAGATTGGCAACCGTTTGAGGTCACGCAAGGATGCGAAGCTAGGCAAGGACGCCCGTTTTTACCTCAATCTGCCCAATTTACACGGCTCCATAATCAGGTTCACCATTGCTCTTACAATAGAGCAACGGTTGCCTGATACCGGAGTGATTGATTTACATTTCTATTGCTAGACATGTAATCTCTGGTTGCGTGTGCCAGATTTGAACCAGTTTCATTCTCAGCGAGATGATCAGATGCACCCTCAATTTGATCGATCTCAATTGATCATCAAGCCGCTAGACCAACGGATTCATGATCTCTCGGTAGACCATCAGTTGTCGCTAGACGCTGATCCTACGCCGTTAGATGATTCAGCTGGACAAAGACTGGATCAAATCGGAGAGCGTCTTGTTGCAGCAAAATCTGTGGGTTCTGCTCGATTGATGCTCATGGGCGCCCATGTCATTCGCGCTGGTGTGGCCCAGCATCTGATTGATATGATGCAGCGAGGTCTGATTTCTCATATCGGCATGAACGGTGCCGGTCCGATTCATGATTACGAGATGGCCCGTATCGGAGCAACTTGTGAAAGTGTGGCCCGATATATCAAAACTGGGGAATTTGGGCTCTGGAAAGAAACGGGCGAATTAAATGATATCGTCAGCCAGGGAGTCGCTGCCGGCTTAGGATTGGGCGAATCGATTGGCAAGGCAATTGAAGAAAGTGATTACCCGTACAAAGAATATAGCGTGCTGGCCGCCGGTTATCGATTGAATGTACCGATCACCGTTCATATCGGCATAGGGTACGATATATTGCATCAACACCCTAACTTCGATCCAGCCGCGTTTGGCACAGGCAGCTATCGCGACTTTTTATCGGTCTGCGATACCGTGAGCAATTTAGAAAACGGCGTGTTTCTGAATTATGGTTCAGCAGTGATGGGGCCTGAAGTTTATCTCAAGGCTTTGGCAATGGCCCGGAATGTTGCCCACCAACATGGCAAGAAAATCGCGAACTTTACGACCGCCGCTTTTGATCTGCTCCCGATCCAAGGTGATTTAGACCGCGAAGCTTCTCGGTCCGATCCCCAGTATTTTTATCGACCCTGGAAAACCGTGTTAGTAAGAACTGTGGCCGATGGGGGTGAAAGTTTCTATGTTTGCGGCGACCACCGTGCAACCATTCCCAATCTTCGCCGATGTGCGATCAAGGCGTCAACCAACTAGCACCAGGGAAAATCGTTTGTGACAGAAGATCGACTGAATAAAATACTCGAACGATTTTGGCGACATCGAATCGCATTGATTGGTGATTTGTTCCTGGACCGATATCTGTACCTTGAAGCTGACACGCGCGAACTCTCGGTTGAAACAGATCTGGAAGCCTATCAGATCGAAACCGTGAGGAACTCTCCAGGCGCTCTTGGAACCATCATTAACAATCTGACCGCCATGGGCGTTGAGCAGCTCATTCCAATCACTGTGATCGGCGATGATGGGCATGGCCATGATTTAATGGCTGAACTAAAGAAGAAATCAATCAATTTGGATTACGTGCAACAAATTCCAGATCGATTGACGCCCACGTACACCAAGCCGATGCGTCCCCAAGGCGATGGGCATGTAGAATTAAACCGAATTGATATTCGTAGTCGGAGTCCGCTCTCTGAAGACACATTGATGCTATTACAAATGCAATTGCGGGCAGTCATGCAGCAATGCGATGGGCTGATCGTGCTGGATCAAATAGTGGAACCAGATCAAGGAGTGGTGCATTCTTCCATACGAAATGTGATCTCGCAGTTAGTTGAAGCAAACCCGAAGAAAGTATTTTTCATTGATAGCCGAGCACACTTGGGCCAATTCGATAAGGGAATTCTGAAATGCAACCTGCCGGAACTCTCGAAAGTAATTGGCAAGCCACTGACTGACGATGCCGAAATTTTTGAGGCAACAAAATCACTCAGCCAAAAAACGGGTTCGCCCGTCTTCACCACGTTAGGTGAACAAGGAATCTGCGTTGCAGAGAATGCCCAATCAGCATCGTTTTGTGCAGGTGTGCCTGTGACAGGTCCGATTGATATTGTCGGCGCTGGCGATACGGCCACATCGGCCATCACAGCCGCATTGATCTCAGGTGCCACACCAAGTGAAGCGGCCTTCATCGGCAATTTGGCCGCATCCATTTCTATCACGCAACTGGGAACCACCGGAGTGGCAACGCCTGGGCAGATAGTAAAGCGATTTGCGGAGATGCAGGGTTAAGGCATTTTAAATTTCGTTTTAGTGTTTACGAAAAGAGTTCGGATATTCCCAGATCTTTTATGTCCCGATAGGGACATTGTCACCTAGCCTGGGGATTCATCCCCAGGAGAGAGTTGCATCAATTCAAGAAAGTCCCGGATGGGACGACGTCGATTGAACTAAGAATGATTGGGAATCTGATCACAGATTTGTTGTGGAGAACTCTCTGATTCAAGGCTTACAGTAACGCATCGAATCGACGTCACCCCTCCGGGGTTTAGGGGATTGGGATTTCCATTTTCCTGGTGCTGAAGCACCAGGCTAGGTGCCTTCGTCCCTACCGGGACTACAAAAAAGAGACAAAGGAAGAAGCGGTAATTTCATTTCAAAACAAACAAGAAGCCATGTCCATAGACAGACGGCTGTCCTTTCGGCAGCCACCCTACAAGAGCATGGACTGCACGAAAAGGATGGTTTCAATCTTTCTTCGTGCCTTAGTGCCTTGGTGGTAATTAATAGAACTTGGTCTGACCTTGAATCGACCCCGACCAGATACTACTACGCTAAGCAAGAATCGACTTGACCACATCACCGTGAATATCGGTCAGGCGGAAATCACGCCCCAGGTGTCGATAGGTCAGCCGCCGGTGATCGATGCCGAGCAGGTGCATGATCGTGGCGTTCAGGTCATGCACATGGACTCCATCTTGCACGACATTGTAGCCCAAGTCATCGGTTTCTCCATATCGAAATCCGCTTTTCACGCCGGCGCCTGCCAGCCAAATGGTATAGCACCGGGGGTGATGATCGCGTCCATAATCATCCGCGGTTAGCTCTCCCTGGCAGTAAGAAGTGCGACCGAACTCGCCACCCCAAACCACTAAAGTGTCTTCTAGTAGTCCTCGTTGTTTTAGATCTTTCACCAGAGCAGCCGAAGCCTGATCGGTATCTTTGCATTGAAGCTGTAGATCTCTTGGCAAGTGCGAATGCTGATCCCAGCCGCGATGATAGAGCTGAATAAAGCGGACGTTGCGTTCCGCTAATCGACGGGCCATCAGACAATTATAAGCATAGCTACCAGGTCGGCGAGCATCATCGCCATACAGTTTGAACACCGACTCCGGTTCGTTCGATAAATCGGTAAGCTCAGGTACCGACATCTGCATTCTGCCAGCCATTTCATATTGAGCAGACCGGGCTTCGATTTCAGGATCGCCGTTTTGTTGACTGCGAATCGAGTTCAACTGGTTGACGCCCTTTAGCATACGTTCGCGTGATGCTTTAGAAATCCCTGGCGGGTTGTTCAGGTAGAGCACAGGGTCCGCTCCGCCTCGAAGTTTCACCCCTTGATTCACTGAAGAGAGAAAGCCGCTACCCCACAGTCGGTCGTATAACGGCTGTTGGTTGCCCTGGCTTCTGCCTCGTGATAATAGCACCACAAACGCAGGCAAGTTTTGATTCTCACTGCCTAGCCCATAAGCGGCCCAGGAACCTATGCAAGGGCGGCCTGATTGTTGATGCCCGGTTTGAATGTAGGTAATGGCCGGATCATGATTAATCGCTTCGGTGTGCATGGAATGAATCATGCAAAGGTCATCAGCAACGCTTGATATATGCGGGACAAGTTCACTGAACCATTGGTGTGAATCACCACGTTGTTTGAATGCAAACTTCGACGGGGTCAGCAACCACTTTGATTGCTCTGAAGTCATACCGGTCAAACGCTGACCCTGCCGAATTGACTCGGGCAACTGCTGTCCTTGTCGTTGGGTAAGCTCTGGCTTGTAGTCAAACAGGTCAAGCTGTGAAGGCGCACCAGATTGGCAGAGATAGATTACTCGCTTTGCTTTGGGGGCATGGTGTGGCAGAGTGTTCTTCGGATTTTCAACTGCAATTAAATCATCACTCGCAAGTGCATGAAATGCGGCCGCACCGAGACCGAACCCGGCCTGTTGTAAGAACAACCGCCGATTAATAGTCCAGGCAAGTTTTTGATTGGGTACGTTCAATTTAGTTTAACCAATATCCGTGGATTGCATTAGTTCGTGGATAGCGACTCATCTAGGTTCATGATCAATTGACAGGTGTATGTGAGTGCAGCCAATTCAATGACAGGTATCTGTCTGCTATAAGATGCTTCGCCGATTGATAATAACTTGGTTGCTTCTTTAGGAGATGCACGATATTCGTGAAGCTGTTGTTGGTGAATTTTCAAAATTATTTCTAGCTCTGCGTTTGTCGGTAAGCGACTCGTCAATTGGCGAAACGCTGTTTTTAGTTGTAGCTCAATCGACTCAGGATGATCGATCATCATCGTTTGTGCCAAGTTTCTTGCCGCTTCGACAAACGTAGGATCGTTCATCACCACAAATGCTTGTAGCGGAGTATTCGTGCGTCCTCGACGAACCGTGCAGTCTTCGCGGTTCGGTGCATTAAAGGCCGCTAAGTTCGGAGGAGGGCTCGACCGTTTCCAGTAGGTGTACAAGCTGCGGCGGTAAAGTTTGGCTCCATGATCTTGCTTGTAATACTGGGAAGTGAATTCTCGTCCGTAGGAAATTTCACGCCAGAGATCTGCCGGTTGATAGGGCTTTACACTTTGACCGCCGATCTTATTCTCTAACAGTCCAGACGCCAATAGTGCCGAGTCACGGATTTCTTCTGCTGCTAAACGCATGCGAGGCCCTCGGCTTAATCTTCGGTTTTCAAGATCCGCAAGATAGGCATCACGCGAGACTTCACTCGTTTGCTGGTAAGTTGATGATGTGACGATGAGCCGATGCAGGGCTTTGACATTCCAGCCGCTTTCAATGAAACGAGCCGCAAGATGGTCAAGCAGTTGTGGATGAGAGGGGAGTTCACCACGGACTCCAAAATCTTCGGCGGTTTTAACTAGGCCCACGCCAAAATACTGCTGCCAATATCGATTGACGATCACTCGCGCGGTCAGCGGATTGCGGCGGTCGACTAGCCACTTCGCAAAATCCAAACGATCAATCGGCCCTTCTGCTTCGATCTTGTGTAAACTTTTTGGCACGCCAGGGTAGACTCGATCCGTTGGCTTGTCGTATTGCCCTCGTGTGAGTAAAAAAGTCTCTCTCGGTTGATCACGTTCCTGCATGACCATCGACTGCGGAGATCGTTGGGTCAGATTACGCACATTCCGATTAATGGCCTCTGATTCTGATTGAAGTTGACGATACTGTTTATCCGTTTGTTGTAGCAAGTAGGCTGCAATCGTTTGGTTTTGCTGGGCTGATCTTTTCGATGGAGAGACGGCCAGTATTTCTGTGATGGCATTTTGATTATAGATGGCCAATACTTCAGTTCGAGATAATTCTCGCAAAAAGCAAGTGACTTCATCCAGCAGGCCGCGAAAACCGTTTCCTGTTTGGGAATTGCCTATTTGAAGTGTAGAGCTAAAAGCAAAATTGGCTGTCAAGTTATTCTGTAGATAGGCAAGAAGAGTCTCCTCTCCGTCTAGATATATTTTCAATCCTTTCGCATCGAATGAACCATCATAACTCACTGCGATGTGCGTCCAAGTATACTTCTCTAACTTCGCCTGCGATTGCACATGAGCTGCTGCTGTGTCATCGGGTGTTGTGAGTTTTATATGAAGCGATAGGTTGTCGAGATTAATATGGAGAGTTCCCTCGTGACCCGCCGATGAAATGATCGAGACCGAGTCGTCGGTGGTCGGATAAACCCAGAGGCTGAAACTGAATGGTTGGTGGCTGTTAGGGATTGATGGCCCTTGAATTTCGAGTGAAGTCGAGCCGTCAAATAACAAACTGTTGTCATGTTTGCCTGTGACCCAAATGGCGGATTTGTTTTCTTCCAACTCTACATTGATGAGTTCTTGGTCGCCGTTAAACTTCTTCAATAGAGTTTGATTGCCTTGTCGTTCATTCAAGGGTATCGCAAATTGATAATCAGAAGGAATGTTTTCGTTCGATTGATTAAGGAGCTTTAATTCAGAACTAGAATTGTCCAGTTTGTTTACCTTGACTCGAATTTTTTCTGTCAAAGCTTGTTCTACTTTTTGAATCTTCTCGTTGTAATCGGCCAATTCTTGTTGTTGCAAAAAAGTAGGGCTGCTGATGTAGGGAATTGCATTGCCCCATTTGCCATCGAGCCCTCGGTCGGTAATGTTATTGAATATCGCGTACATGCCGTAGAATTCTTGTTGGGTGATCGCATCATACTTGTGGTCATGGCACTGGGCACAACTTGTGGTCAGGCCCAGCCACACAGTCGAAGTGGTGTTCACGCGATCCACCACATAAGCATTGCGATACTCATCTTCCAGTGCGCCCATCTCATCGTTGATGGGGTGATTACGATTAAAACCTGATGCGGTGATTTGATCAATTGTGGCATTGGGCAGCATGTCGCCAGCAATTTGTTCAATGGTAAATTGATCAAACGGCATGTTGTTGTTAAGTGCATCGATCACCACCTCGCGGTAACGCCACATGTCGCGGTGGCTGTCAATGTTGTAACCATGCGTGTCTGCATATCGGGCCGCATCTAACCAGAACCGAGCTTGATGCTCTCCAAATCGAGGAGAAGCGAGCAAACGGTCCACAACTTTTGAGTAAGCATCCGCAGAGTCGTCTGCAAGATAGGCATCCAGTTCTGCTAGTGTGGGTGGAAGCCCTGTCAGGTTGTACGTTACTCTTCGCAATAGAATTTCTTTGTTTGCCCTGGCACTCGGTTGTTGGTTGTTTTGTTCGAGTTGCGCCAAGACAAATGGATCAATCGAATTGTTTCCCCAGTTTGCACTCGTCACTTTGGGAGTATTCGGCTGCTGGATTGGCACAAGTGACCAATGTTGTTTCCAAATTGCACCTTCATCGATCCAGCGTTTAATTATTGCAATTTCAGTCAGGGAAGGCCGACGCTGCAATGAGTCTGGCGGCATACGATGATCTGAATCGCTAGAAATTAATCTGCGATAAAGCTCACTGTTGTGGCTTTGATGTGGGGTAATAACTGGAAGCTCATCGGTGAGGTGTTCAAAGAGACCAGCTCGTTGATCCAAACGCAAATCGGTGTCCCGGGTTTCTTGATCGGGTCCATGGCAGTCGTAACAGTATTGGGCCAAGATCGGTTTAACATCGCGCGCAAAGTCCACTTTCTCGGCAGCGCAGATGCCAAAGTGCGTGCAAACCACGGTGATCAAAAAGATCGATGTAATCGCCCAACGATTCATCGTTACCCAACACAGATTCAATGAAAGAATACGGTTACCAATTAAAGCTCATCGTGTAGCGAACTCTATTCATGATAACGCCAATCGACAGGCTAGTCCGCTAGATTAATTTGGCCCAGCCGGTTGATTGGTCTGAAAGGGTTCTGAATCCGAAGTATTTGACCGATTCGTAGCGGATATACCGATTCTAAGGACACTTGGTTTCGTGTGTTGATATCAGAAATTAGGATCGAAAAATCAGCTTAGATTCGTAAGTTTTGCTTTTGAATCACCAAACGATGTTTGCTTAATTCCCATGGCTTCGAGCATCATAAGATATAGATTTGTCAGTGGTGTTTGATCCGCGTATCGCAAATGCCGACCAGGGCGAATGGCCCCGCCACCACGACCAGCTAACAAAATGGGTAAGTCGTTGTGGTTGTGTCGGTTGCCATCGCTGATCCCGGAACCGTACATCACCATACAATTATCAAGCAAACTGCCATCATGTTCTTTGGTTGATTGCAGTTTTTCTAAGAAGTAAGCTAGTTGTTGCACATGGAATGAATTGATTTGAGCGATCTTACTTTGTTTCTTTTCATCGTTGCCATGATGCGAAAGATTGTGATGTCCCTCGGCCACACCAATGTTGCTGTAACTGCGATTGCTGCCTGCATTGGTATACATGAACGAGGCGATTCGTGTGGAGTTGGTCTGAAACGCCAGCACCATCATGTCCATCATCAGGCGAATATGCTCATCCATTTCTGCAGGAACACCTGCCGGGCGTGGGTAGTCGGGGGCTTCGATCTCTTTGCCATCGAGCTTGATTGACTGTTGCAGGCGTTGTTCAATTTCTCGAACCGAGTAAAGGTACTCGTCTAGCTTTTGTTTGTCACCCTTGCCGAGCCGTTCATTCAAGCGTCGGGCATCGTCTAAGACAAAATCTAGGATGCTTTTTTTTCTGCGAGATAAAATTGCTTGTTTGGCACGTGTTTCTTCTCTGAATTCATTACCGAACAATCGATCAAACACCAGTTGTGGATCAACTTCTTTGCCAACATGCGAGGTTGAATTGCGCCACGCCATATTCGATGTATAAACACAACTATAACCAGAGTCACAGTTGCCAGCCTGCGCACTCGGTTCGCAGCCAAGTTCTAAGGAGGGAAATCGGGTTTGGTGCCCAATTTTACTGGCGGCCAACTGGTCGACCGAAACGTCGTTAGCGATGTCGGCTCCGTTGGTTTTCTTCGGATGGGCGCCTGTCAGGAATGCGGCCACACTTCGCGCATGATCCCCGCCGCCATCGCCCAATGCATGCGCGTTGTTTAAAGTGAGACCTGATAGCGGAGTTAGTTCAGACTTCACTTTATTTAACGATTGCATCGTCTTCGGAAGATTGGTCAGATCGCCTTCTTCTGCTGGCGTCCAATCAGGCATGTGCATTCCATTGGGCACATATAAAAACGCCATGCGGACCGGAGGTTTGCCGTCAGCGCCGGAAGATGTGGGTGCAGCAGCAAGGCTGTTGTGGCCTAGAGACTCTAGCCACGGCAATGCCATGGCGGTGCCTAGTCCTCTTAACATCATGCGTCGTGAAATAGTTCCGTTCATTACTCGCTCCGATTTTCGCGGCGTTTAGTAAAGGGTTCGCTATGCACAATTTCTCGGATGAGAACCGAGAACTTATAATCTTCTTGCTCTAGCTTGGCCGTAATTTGATCGACTGCACAGGTATCAAAATACTCTAAGCCACGGCCTAAAGCGTATGTCAACATTTTTTCAGATAACGTACGCACATAATCATCACGTCGATCACCCAAGACCAATTGCTTGAGGCCTTTGGCTCCTTCAAACTTGATCCCGCCAGGTAATTCGCCACTGGCGTCGATGGTGTGCTCTCCATCTTTATCTCGCCAGGCTCCAACGGCATCGTAGTTTTCTAGTGCAAAACCAATAGGGTCCATTCTGGCATGGCACGATGCACAGGCTGGGTTTTCACGATGTTGTTTCATTCGTTCTCGTAATGAACCAGTCAGCTTTTCCTGGGCTTCTAAAGTGGGCACATCTGCCGGAGGTTCAGGCGGTGGCGTTCCTAGAATGTTTTCCATGATCCATTTACCCCGTTTCACGGGAGAGGTTCGCGTAGGGTTAGAAGTTACCGTCAATAGACTCGCATGGGTCAGTATGCCTCCACGGCGGTCATCTTTTAATTTCACACGTTGGAACTTGTCGCCTTGGATGCCACTGATTCCGTAATGCTTTGCCAAGGGTTCATTGACAAAGGTGTAATCGGCATCGATTAACTCTAAGATGCTACGATCTTCATCAAAAACCGAGGCCACAAATAATTTGGTCTCTTGCTGCATGGCCTCCGCTAATTCTGAATTAAAGCTGCGAAACTGTTTCTTATCGGGCGTCATGGAATCAAGACTGCGAAGTTGCAGCCATTGGCCAGCAAAGTTATCAATCAATGCGGTTCGTTTATCATCTTTTAGCATGCGTGCTATTTGGAAGTCAAGATTCTCGATTAATGTCCCTCGCCAGGCATGGCCAAAAAGCTCATCATCCGGCATGCTGCTCCACAGGAAGTATGACATCCGAGTTGCGAGTTCATATTGATTGAGTTTTCGGATCATGCCTGGTTCTTCATCAATTTCAACTTTGAATAAAAAGTTCGGAGAACACAATACGCCAATCACCACATCTTTGATCGCTTGCTCAAAGGTGGAACCACTATCTCTTGATAGTTTGGCCAGCAGTAATAAACGATTCAATTCATTGTCAGTAACAGATCGTCTGAATGCGCGTGAAGTGAATCTGGAAATAATTTGCTTAAACGCTGCGCCTTCGCTGATGCCATTCTTGCCTGGCTCTGTAACAAAAATCCTACGGTGAGATTCAGGGTAATCTTCGGACGAAACCTGAAGAGGCCCAACAATCTTAACGCCAGTAACATACAGATTACGATCACGTTTGTTAGGGTCTTTGTTCTCAGGGTCGTAGTGATCATTTAAAAAAGCAAAGCTAACGGGATACTTGCCTTGTTTTAAACGTACCGGGTATTCAAAAGCCTTAGGGTTGCCTCGTGTAGCTGAGACATTAAAGATTTTCTCTTTTCGATCAGCAGCCGTGACTTTCATTTTTGGAAGTTCATTGCCTGCACGTGAGCCGTATGCCATTACCGTAACAATATATTCACCGCCTTGTGTTACTTCGAACTCGCCGATGGCTTCATCGGTGGTTGCCATAGAAAAGGAATTGCGGCTTCCACTCGTTCCTCGTTTAGAGCGGAATTTATCCAGTCTTAAATTTTGTGTCGGAATAATATCTGAAACATTTTCGATAATCGCTTCGTCCGCAATTTTTACGGCTGCCTGATAATACTTTTCCATCAACAAAGGGGAAAGCGAGAGGACCGCTCCGATATTATCAAAACCATAGCCGACATCATCGGCCGGAAATTCTTCGGTTGCTTTGAAGCGGACGCCCATCAAATCTCGAATCGTATTTTCGTATTCAACTCGATTCAAGCGACGAATTGTTTCACGTCCTGGGTCAATCGTAGAAGAACAATCGTAATCCGATAACGCAGCTTTCAGCCAATCCAATGTTTGTTGAACTTCTTCGCCTTGGGGCTGCTTTGATTTTCCAGGTGGCATGTCACCCGTGGTCAACATGTCGAGTATCGAGAACCCTTGCTTCCGCCCCGAGGTCATAATTTTGCTTGCCGAGTCATACTTGGTTAAATCAAGATCGGCCTCGGCATCTTCGCCTTGATGGCACTCGATGCAATACGTTTTTAAGAAAGGGGTGATCTGTTTTTGAAAACCGGCTTCATGTTTATTTTCTGCTTTACTTTCCGCTGCCTGCGCAACGCCGATTGTCATTCCTAGTGAACTAAGGAATGAAAGCATAAGAAAGCAGTGTAAGAAGCGATATCGCATGAATTAGGGTGAGGTGTAGAGGATTGGATGAAAGGCAGGGAATTTAATCTGTCGAACCGGAGGCGGGATATATTAGTATATCGTTCGACAGTCATTTCGTCCAACATCAGACCGAATATCACCATTTAATGGGCCGCAAATATCCGTTAATGGTCAGGTCGAGTCTAATTCAACGAATAACAGACCGGCAATCCATTACAATGGAGGGTCAGTGAAGTTGGTCTTCTAAGTAACTCAGCAGGTCACGCATTTGGGTGATCGTGATATCTTTTTCAAATCCTTGGGGCATCAACGAGATTCCCGTCGATTGAATTTCTTCAATCTCATGCCGAGGAACGACTTGTTTTTTTCCGTTTTGAGTGAGCAACGTAAGGCTGCTTCCACTTTCATCGGCCAAAATTCCGGAGAAGGTTATTCCGGAAACCGTAAGAAGATTGTAGCCAAGATACCGGGCATCAATGGATCGGTTGGGATCAAGAATGGAAGTTAAAAATGATTCTGGCGTGGTCGTGGTAAGCCCTTTTAAATCAGGGCCCACTTGAATCCCTTGACCTTCTAGTTGATGGCACGAAGAACATCTTTCAATGAACGTCTTTCGCCCTAGCTCAACACTTCCTGTTTGCTCCAAAGCGGTTTGGTAATTCTGAATGACTAGGGCTCGGTCTACGTCTTTTACCGATTCAAAAATCGCTGCCGCTTTCTTTTGTAGATTGCTATCTCGATTTCTAAGCAGCAATTGACGTGAAGTGGTATCAATGTCAGCCGCGCGAACATTGTCGCTTGATTCAAGATCGGAGATCAACTGGGTTGTCCAACTCTTTCGAGAAAGGAGTACGGTAATTATTTCTTGCCGAAGTTGCGGCGTGTGACTTTTCCAGTTTGCAAATAATAGTTCTGGAACACGGTCACCCGCGATGCTAGACAGACTTTGGATCGCCGCTTGTTGCACTGCGAATGATTGACTCGAAGTAAGTAATTCCTCCGATAAGAGTGTAGTTAGTTCGGCATCGCCTTTTGATGTGATACCCAGCACAGAGATGGCCGCTATCCGCAATGAGTCGCTTTGTTTGATGTCGATGACCTTTTTACTCAGTTGAGTTCGCATCGTTTCCCACTGTTGCTGCACTTGGGTTGCGTCTTCTGATTTGCGAATCAAGTCGGTCATTGTGAGCTTCTTCTCAGAGAGTGCCGCTGAGATTTGCGTTAAAGCCGTGAGCTGCCAGACTTCGAGATCTGATTCTCTAAGGTACAATGGTAGATGTTTGGCAGCCGTTTCAATCTTGCCCATGCGAATTGCCATCGCTAGTAAGGTTGCCCCAAATTGATGAGGTTGGGACTCCGTTTCTTTTTGAAAGAATTCTTGGGTGACCTGATCTATATTCTCTGTCGTCAACGAGCTTAATAACGCATCTTGGAAATGTGAATCGCCTGATGTTCGACTTAACAATGCAATTAGCGAACTTGTGTTCGATGAATCATGCTCGCCTAGACTCAAGGCCAATTGCAAGCGAACGGATTCGTCAGAGTTTTGGGTAAGCTCATTAAAACTAGGCGAAAACAACTGAAATTCTTGTGGATAGAACTCGCTCAACTGAATTGCATTACGCTGCACTTCAGGGTGTTTGTCTGACAGGGCCGTAACAACATCACTGATTTTTAGTGTGCCGAGCCCTTGCAGTGTCCAGAGCGATTGAATTTGTGTTTGGGGAAGAAGACCAGATTGACTCAACGCTCGTAAGGTTTTAGACGCCTGTTGAAGATTGTTTAACACCAAATGTCGCTGGGCCCGGTCTCTCACGATTCCGTTAGGACTGGTCATTAATTTGGCAACTTGAATCGGACTCAAGTTGGTCATATCTGGAATCGTTCTCAATTCTTTGCCAATGGGCACCACTCGGTAGATTCGCCCTAGACCTTCTCCGGCACGAAAGTCAAGTTCTGACCAACGATCCTTGGGCACATACTGCGGGTGATCAATTACTTCACGATAGATGTCGGCAATCCATAACGCACCATCAGGGCCGGTTCGCATCATGTTCGGGCGAAACCAGTTGTCGAACGAGGCGAGGAACTCTTGGTTCGATTCTTCATCGATCCGTTGACTCGTAAAAGTGGACCCTTTTCTCATGATTCGTTCACGATGAATCAAGTTGTTCACCGGTTCGCTCGTAAAACAAAACGATTGATTGCCAAACAGCAGCGAGTCTCGATAGACCATGGCACTATTGGCAGAAGTGTGATGGCCGACTTGTGATTCATGGAAGAAAATACCACGTCTGCCAATCGGAAAAATGGCCCCAGGTGCAGGCGTCACCGAGACATCGTTAATAGATTGCGAGACTTTTAAAAAAGGGTTCCTGGAAATATAACGATCTTCCAAGACATAATGCCACATCGGTTTGGCATTGCTGCAACCAAACCAATTACCAAAATCATCGCGGTTACGTCCAAACTGTGCCCTGCCAGTCAATGCTTCGAACTTGCCGGTTCGTGGATCAATCCTCAAGTCTCTGCCACGAATGGCAATCTTTTGATCGGATTGCGAGGATTGAATAGGATCAACGCTGCTGATCCCATTGGCACAGTAGACCCAGTTGTCTAAACCCCAACGCAGACCATTAATCCGAAGTTGCGGATTCCCTTCCGTAAAGCCAGAGTAAATCTTCTCGATGGAATCAGCTTTGTCATTTTCATCTCGATCCGGCAAGAATAAAATATCCGGCGCACAGGTGACTAGAATTCCATCTTTCCAACAAAGAATGCCATTAGGGAAACTGAGCCCACTGGCAAAAACGGTTGCTTTATCATACTTGCCATCTTGATTGGTATCTTCTAATACTTTGATACGCCCACCCGGTTTTCCATTTCCATCAACGCCCAGTGGATAATCGGTCATTTCTACAACCCAAAGTCTGCCATCTTCTGACCAATCAAAAGCAACTGGGTCTTCAATCAAAGGTTCGGCTGCCACTAGTTCAATTTTGTAACCCTTGGCTATTTGCAAATACTTGAGTGATTCCTCTGGGCTCACTGGACTCGCCACAAAGGGGCGGTTTTTATATTCGGATAAGGAATGAAGTAAATCGGCCGAGTTCCGGCTCACCTTCTTTCCGGCTTTAATAGATCGCGGCACGTTGGCCTGTTGGACTTTATTGAGAAGTTCAATGACCGTTTTTCGAATCTTTGGTTCGGCCTGTTCTTCTAATAAGCTGGATCGAGCCCGCCATGTGGTGTACCCGCCCAATTTGTGTTGTTCCGGCGGAGGAATATATCCTTCGGCTCCATTGGCCAATTCGATAGTGAAAGTTGATTTGAGCGGGCTCTCTTTTTTGATTGCCAGGCCCGTTTCGCTATAGACTTCATTCGGGATCGTGGCGATTCCCAAGTCGCCAATTCGTAGTGCTTGCAACTTCAATTCTCGCGTGGGCGGCTGTTCGCTAATAAGCACGGTCTCTCTCGCGTAAACTTCTTCCAGCCCTCGCGGTTTTCTGCCGTTAAATTGCTTGAGGTATTCTTTTGCTTCTGTGACTTCCTCTGCCGATGGCATGCGTACATTTAATTCCAGTTTTGTTTCAGCCATTACCAGTGGAACCCAATCGAAGTATTGAATCTTGTTGTAGGCCGCGAATCCGGTCTGTGCTACGTTTTTTCCAATAGATAAAGCATCAAACTTTCGTTTGCTATCTTTCTCAAAGTCTAAGCAATTGGTATCACCACTGGTGCCGTTCGACATGATGCCGACAAAGGCAGGCGTTTGGTTTTCTGCTCCAATCAATCGCTCCATCTCGTTGGCAAACACCGCAAAGTAATCGGCCGAAAGAGCAGCAGATCCGGCGTAGTGGGTTGAATAATTACCCAATAAGGCAATCGGTTTGCCATCCCGTGTTTGAATTGAAACGACCGAAACTTCGGGGTCAACCGTTCCCGTTCGTTTTATCTTGTTAGGGTTGCCGTGCCCCGGGTTCATCTGGGCCTGGTCGTTTTGTTTACCACTAAAACGATTCGTTCTGGCGGTGCCTGGCTTCATTAAGTAGCGTCGAATAAAGACACTCTCGTGATTTTCTGCAGATGCCCAGCCGATTCTGGCCGGTTGTAGATTCTTGGATGCTTGCTGAATTCCCTTGGCAATTTGCACCGGTAAAAATTTCGAGTATCTTTCATCGGCACTACTTCCCAAACAGCCCATCACACTCGGCGCGCTATGGGTATGTGTGGCGGATATTAAAATGCGATTCGGTGGAATGCCGGTTGCCTTTTTAGCAAGTTCCTTCGCTTCATCGAGCAACTTCCGAGGAATCATGCAGCTATCAACCACCACAATCGCCAGCCGAGTCTGTCCATCGTCTAACACGATACAGCGAGCATGCAAACGATCACGAATCTGGCTCGCGGTTCGTTCGTACATGCCTCCATTCACAATCACAGGGAACTCTGTAGGAGAAATGTCAACCGCAAAGGCACCTGCCTGAAACAGCGGGGCCTCAGTTTCGTCGGCAGCAGCAATCTGACAACTGAAGAGAACGAGTGAGACAACAGCAACTGACAGATGCTTAGGCCACATGAAGAGGCTCCGTATTTAAATTGGGCAGGATGAATGGAGGAGAGTCTAGCCTCAAACCTTACTTCTTCTTAGCAGGCGTTGGTTTCTTTTTCGCATCGGGATTATCGGTCTCTAGCGAGATCGGTTCCACCCCTGTGCCTGCAAATCCTTTTTTGGCTGAACCATTTTTCGCCAAGCCATCAACAGTCCACAGCAAGCCACGAGCGACCACATCTAGCCACTGGCTGGAGTTCATCGTTTCGTTGTGATGCCCGAGCGTTGTGCCGAAGACTTTTGATTTACCGTAACTGTTGGTCCAGATCACGGTGTGATCCTTCTTCGTATCGACCCCGTAAGTTTTGGCCAGGGGAGTCATATTAGGCCACGCTTTTTCAATCTTATAGAGTTCGCCATTGGGTGTTTCCCAGTGAGCAGGAAAGCCGCTCATAATAGGGTTGTCCATTTTAAGATTGATGACATCAACAGCACGATGGCTTTCGTGGCTCATCGAAGTCACGCCGACCAGTTTTCGCCACTCATCGGTTTTTGCATTGCGGTAACTGTGCATCGAACAATGAATAAACAGGGCCGCTACGCCGGTCTCGGTGTGGGCCTTCACAATGCTTTCGACAAAATCGACATCAGTGACTCCGCCATAGCATTCGTTGTGAACCACCACGTCATACGGCTTGATCCAATCATGATTTTTGTAGACGGGTACTTTCGTGGCGCGATCTGTCTCGGCCAATTCTACATCCCAATCAATGCTAACCCGTTGGCTCATGCCTTGGGTGATGATCTTGATTTGATTGGGATAGTCATGGCAACATCCGCCGGTGATTAACAGACCTTTGAGTTTGGTCTTCTTTTCCTCGGCTTGGCTAGATGTAAAAGTGGCCACAACAAAAGTGATAGCAAGCGTGGCCATCATGAGTCGGCGAATGGTCATGAAATGTTCCTCGGGTTAATTTCGATTGATGTCTTTTAAGCGGCTATTCGATTCCGGTGTTGTTATTTCTAAGGCAATTCACGAATATAGATGTTGCGGAACTCAAGCCGGTTACCGTGGTTTTGTAATTCGATTTGGCCGCTTGGGTAAATGGGCTTATCGCGTTCCCAGTAGTTTTCTAGAATGACATTGTCAACGACTAACTTGCCGTTCAGTTTGATTGTGACTTTCTCGCCGACCATGCGAATGAAAAACGTGTTCCACTCTCCAATCGGGTTGTCGGCGATTACCAGTGGTTTGTCGGGATTCTTTTTATTGTTGAACAGTCCACCAGAGCCCACGTTTTTTTGGCTCGGATCCCAGATTTGAACTTGCGGCGATCCCCGTAAGTAAATACCACTGTCTCCATCTTTAAGAATCTTCCAGTCAACATACATCTCGAAGTTCGCGTAATCTTTAATTGTGCATAAGCTTTTGCCTTTGCCGCTGAAGATTAGTACGCCGTCTTCAACGGTCCAATTTAGCTTGGCTCGCTGGTTCGCTTTTTCTTGTTCTGCCGCCAGCTTTTCCTTGCTCATGGCAGCACGTGTTTTGGGATTGCCGACTAAGCCTTTGAAGTTCGTAAGGTCTTTGCCATTAAATAAAGTCTTAAAGCCTTTGGGTGCGTGGCCATCATGACTAAGAGCAGGGCCAATCATCACGGTCATTGATAAAACCATGGCAAGCAAAAATCGCATAATGGGGTTCCTTGAAAAGTGGTGGGAAAGGGAATGATTTGGTGGGAAGTAAATTGCTGTCGATGAAACTTCACTCGATTCTAACGCAGCCCCGAGTGAGAATCACGTCCCTAGCGAGAATTTTAGACACTTCTCGGCGAACTCCACCACTTTCACCCTGTACTTGCAGGCATTTCAATACTGCGACGGATGAACCCCATTAGGACAATAAAACACTCTATTTACGACACTTCTCGCTGAACTTCACCACTTTCAGCCTTCTACCCGACAATAATATCGGCATCAGAACCGTCATCGATCTTCAAATCATCATCATAAAATTCCTTCAAAAGATGTCTCACGCTAAGCCGCAAAGCCGCCAAGGACGGAAGAAGAGAGATTACCACCAAGTCACTAAGACACGAAGAAAGAAGAAGTTTTAAACACAGAGGCACAGAGAGAACAGAGAGTTGGGGTTCACATTTCATCTTGTAGATCATGTTTATCTTGTCGAAAAAAAAGATTCTCACGCGAAGCCTCGAAGCCGCGAAGGGGTTTTGCTTCAAACTTTCTTGGCGTCTTTGCACCTTGGCGTGATATTAATTTTGTTTGCTTGAGGATTATTGATTATGCACAATAATTGGCACTTCTCGGATGATCGCATGCCTAGCCAATTAAATTGGTGGAGTTCAGCGAAAAGTGGCCCATTTTGCTAAGTAATTCGAGATACTTTTGATAATAAGATTAGATGGTTTTTCGTAAAGTGCCCGAGTTATTCCAATTAAATACTGATTCTGAGTCGATTCTGCTTGATTATTTCATGGTTGAAATCTTCTCCGATTGCTATCAGAGAGTTGAATCTTGATTGAAATCGGACCATAATGATTCGATTCCCTACCAGTTCCCCTCCCTTGAAATTTTACGGAGATTAACGATGAATCGAATTTTAATGACCACTTCTTTAGCAGTGGCCTGTTGTTTGACGAGCACCAGTTTTGCAGCAGATTGGGTTTCGCTATTTAACGGCAAAGACCTAAGCGGCTGGACACAAAAAAACGGAATCGCAACGTACCAAGCTGACCATGGAACCATATTAGGCAAGACCGCCAAAGGCAGCCCTAACTCGTTCTTATGCTCTGATAAAGAGTACGGTAATTTTGAACTTGAGTTTGAAGTGAAAGTTGACGAAGGGCTAAACTCTGGCGTACAAATTCGCTCGAAGACGAAAGATACTGGTAGCGATAAAAAGAACGATAAAGTGGGTCGCGTCTTTGGTCCTCAAGTCGAGATCGAATCAGGTCCAGCGGAAGCTGGCTATGTGTATGGCGAAGCAACAGGCTTGAATTGGTTGACTCCTAAAGAACGATTGATTCCACACGATCACTTCAAAAATGATGGCTGGAATAAATTTAGAGTGGTAGCCAATGGCCCGCGAATTCAAACTTGGATTAACGGCCACGCCATTGAAGATTTGAAGCACCCCGAAGTCTACAAGACTCACCCTAAAGGTTTCATCGGTCTTCAAGTTCACGGCGTCGGAGACAAAGGCCCGTTTGAAGTGCGTTGGAGAAACATCCGCATCAAAGAGCTATAAACCGAATACGTGATTCAGATGACAAGAAATTAAAAGAGGGTTGATCACCAGTTGTGGTCAACCCTCTTTTTTATTGTGTGATTGTCGAATTGATTAAGCAACAATATGCAATCGATTAGTGGCCAAGTCGAGTACAATGACACGGCCCTGGGTATCAACTGCAAGATCGAACCCGCCGGTGTTGCAGCCTAGCCCATTATCGTTTTCGCTTGCTTTGGCATTTTCGGGGAAGGCATCTGGTCCCATGATTTGAGCAATAAACTGGCCCTTTTGATCAAACTGTTTGATGCGAGGTTGAGATCGTTCGGCAGTGATGAATGTGCCATCGGCTGTAACCGCTAAACCAACAGGGTTACAGCAGCCAGAGAACCCAGCAGGGTCACGCGACTTCTTGCCCCAGGAACCGAGTTTAACGCCTGCCAACGAATAGATATCGATGCGATGTCTTCTTGAGTTGACCACATGAAGCTGATCTTTGACGACCATGATTTTCAATTGGGAAGCTGGCGTCTGTACCTTGGAATCAAGGTCAATGGAACCGAGGATTTCTAGTTCAGAGTTCAGTTGCCAAACCACTTGGGTGCCAGAATCGGAGATCATAATTCCTTCGTCATGAACCGCAATTTCAGATAAGACGCTGGCTTTATCAAAAGCAGATACCGTTTTCGTTGTTTTGCCATCGGCGTTCACTAATGCTACGGAGTTAATAAAGCCGACTAGCATCTGACCGTTCTCGAAAGCATGGAGGGCCCTAACAGGTTTCGTAAAGTCATGCTTTGCTAATTGGGTTCCTTGACGATTGTAAATTGCCACTGAGTTATCTACGGCAACGTACAACTGCCCGCTCGCGTTGGTGACCACTTTTCTGGTTTGTCGTCCCTCGATTTGAATCGTGGAGTTGACCTTTTCTGTGGCTGCTGTGTTTTGGCAAATCACGCTAGAGACGCCGACTGCCGAGGCCAAAGTCGCGGTTGTTTTTACAAATTCACGACGATTTGTTTTTTGATTGTTGTGCATCGTATTTTACCTAAAAAAGTAAGTAAGGTGATTTGTTATTGATCGGTTGAAAGTTCAACGCAAATTAATGTATTACTATCTCGAAGATAAAGGCGGTTTTCAGTAATGGCTGGATGCGACATCGATTCGGCCTGATCGCCAAAAGGTTGCCAGCGAAACAATTGTTCGTAGCTCGAGGTATCAGTCGGCACGAGTAGCAAATCGGCGGTCGATGTCCAAATCAAGAGCCGATTATTTCCGGCAATGATATTCGTGTGATCAAAGAAGAGATCGTCGTATTTCTTCCAAATTGTTTTCAGGCCATCGTTCAAATCCAAACAGAACAACTCACCATACGCACTAGAGAACAGCCGCTGATTAAAAACTGCCGGTGTGCAGGTATCAGGTGCCAGTTCGATATTGACAGCAATGGGTTTCTCTTGAGGAATTCCGTCCACCGTAATATATCGCCGCGTAGCATTGTTCTCTGTCGCAAGTAAAAATCCATCCGGCAGCAACACTGGCGTGGTCACATTGAAATCAGCGCCATCCGGCGGAACAAGTTGCCATAGTCGTTCGCCTGTTTTTGGGTTCCAACCACCGATGCTGGCGGAATCGTACCCTATGATTTGGCGAACTCCATTGAAAGTTGCCAAGCGAAAAGCACCGTAAGCCGAAGCATGACCGGGTGTTTTCCACACGATTTTTCCCGTGGCAGCATCCAACGCTACCAGCGAAGCATCTTTGGCACCAGGGTTCGTGATTAACAGATCGTCAACTATCAACGGAGGAACCGCGGTGCCCCATTCGACAAGATCGGTTTTAAGTTCTTTAACGAGATTTCGCTGCCACTGAATTTTGCCTGAAACTCGTTCGACACACAGCAAATCACCGAGGGCTCCTTGCAGAAAAACAAAATCTTTCCAGAAAACCGGCGTGGCTCGGGGAGCATTGGTGTAGTCAATAAATTTTCCAGCAGGGTACTTTACTTGCCACAACTGCTGGCCTGTCTTTGCATCAAAGCAGCGGAAGATATCGTTTTTCAGTTCCTTGTCTTTATCAGGAACAATTACATGTTTGTCATCGGCGGCAATGCCTGCCAATGCAGGGCCAGTCACTTTGGCACGCCACAAAACCTTCGGCTGTTTGGGCAACGAGATTGGTACATTCTTGCTCAACCCATCTCGATTTGGACCCCGCCAGTCAGTCCAGTTGCTATCTGGTTTTGCTGACTGAGAACTTGTTAGTACGAATCCATTTTTTGATTCTAGGGCATCTAGATCTTGCTTCGATTTTCCAAATGAAGCAAGAGCCTTTTTGATGGCCTGAGTCTGCTTGGTTTGCTGTGTGTCAGCAACAAAACAGGTGATGAATGGAACCGACTTGGTTTCGCCGATGACCTTGACCGAACCAGGTTCGATCTTGCCGCAACCCTCCAGAAGCGGGGGCATGTACTTCGGCACAAATGCCACATCGGTTTCGTTGTCGGCCAGAGCATAAACGCCACCTTCGATGGAGTCGGCCGTGTAAAGTTTATCCGTGACTTCTATTTTATGAGATTGATAGAAACCGAGGGCTGCCTTGTGTAGTTCGGCGTCTTCAACGGGGCCAATGGCCAATCGTTTGCCTCGAAGAGAATCAAGTGTTTCAAGCTGGTCTTTGGTTCTTACCAGCGCTACGCCTGAGATCGTGGTGGAGCCCGATCGATCTGTGAGTGAAGCGATCGGCTCGATAGAAAGACGAACCTTTTTGGCATCAAATTCTACCACCGACTTTTTACCGATGATTAAATCTGGTGTGCCAAATCGTTTCACTTCAGGAAGTTGAAGAGATTCTGCGAACAGTATTTTAACCGGAACTTTTAGTTCGGTTTCCAAATGTTTTTGTAATACGGAGTAATCGCGTTGCCCTACTCCATCGACACAAGCACAACTGAGTGGTGCCGCCAGAGGGTCCATCACCACAATGCGTAGCAGCGATGCCGACGAGTTGTCATCGGCTACAACTTCCGCCTGAGGCATTCCCAAGAGAATGCTTACCAGAAGAAGCGAACAGGAGATGAGTTGGATCAAACGAATCATTTGGCCTGCAATACACGAATGAAATTAGCACGAACATCCATCACAAAGATTTGAGAGCCATCGGCAGAGACTTCAACCGGGATATAGCAAGACTGTGCAGCGAGTCGACTTCCACGATCAAATTTGGTGGTGTCGACATTGCCAACGTAGCCTAAATAATCGCCTGTTGCTGTATACTTTTTGATGCGACCGATGCCAGATTCGGCAGTATATAATACGTTGCCTGGCCCAAAATCAAAGTTGACCGGATTACAGCACGCGGCGAATCCTTCAACACTGGCCCGATCTCGTTTACCCCATCGTTCAATCAATTCACCATCGATTGTATAACGATTCACGCGATGCCGAGAGTTCTCTGCAATCAGTAGCACATCGCCATCGCAATCAAGATCAATATGCGAACAACAACCAAATTGTTGTTTCACAATCACTTTTGGGTTAGACAAGTCTCTGTCAAAACGGACAATGTCTTCTGTAGCACGCAAACTAAATCCATTGCCAAACGCGATAAAGAAATAATCTTTGTTGGCGGTCACTCCACTTGAATGGGCTGTCTTATACTCTCCATCAAACAGGTCACCAAACTCAACTTTCTTTATCATTCGTCCTTTCTCACTAAGAATGGCCACTGCGCCTTCACCTCCAACATAGATCGTGCCGTCGTCATTGGCGTGAAGCATTCTAGGTTCCAGGTTAGTCAGTCTCCAGGTGTCAAGAACTTTTCCTTTCGGTGACACAATTTTGATCGCAAACTGTTTGCGATCCGAATTTCCATCGTAACCCGAGACGCCTAACAATAAGTTGCCCTCTTTGTTCATGGCCATGGTTTCAATCTTGCCACGCTCTCCTATTTCAATGCCAATCGGTTCCACTTCAACATGAGTTGGAATCGAATCTTCGTCAGGAATAGCATCAAATGCGGCATTAATGGCTGCATCAATAGCGTCTTGATCAGCGGGTGCTTGACCTAGGCTTGTAGAAGAATAAAAAATGAGTGATGTTAGAATCAAGCTCATCGAGAGTATTCGATAGACCATAGAAACAGGTCTCCATCGGAAAAGTATTGATTGATCAAAGATATATTTTGCCTGCATGCTTTAACCCCATGCAGCTACCGAGGTTTCGATTATTATCTTCTCAGTAGTCTATGTATACCCAAACCTGTCCAGTTTCTTCGGCGAATGTAAACTAAATTACACTCGCTACCCGGTGGACGCGAGTTTGAACTCAATAAGCCTGCATTCGAAATCTCGTATCTTGTTATTATTTATAGACTTAGAGCATTTTCAACATAGTTGTGCTGCTGCGAGATCATTAGCTCCGCTGAAGATTTAGTATTTTGGTTAGCCGGGCCGTCGGTTTTGGAGAACGCAGATAAATTCTCAACCAATGCTATGCTCACAAACAGGCGGCTAACGAGCAGCCACACAGCGAGTGTTTCAAGACGCGAATACGCCAAGGAAAGGGACTACAATAAGAGTTTCAAACACAGAGAGACGGAGGTAACAGAGAGTTCATTTTTAAATCTTATCCTGTCAATCATGTTGATCCTGTCGAAAAAAGTCTCACGCTAAGGCTCGAAGCCGCGAAGAAATGAAGAAAATTAGAGAAAGATAGATTACCACGAAGACACCAAGGCACGAAGAAAGGAAAGGGTTGGATTCAATTCTTAGTTCCTTTGAGTCTTCGTGGTAATAAAATAATGCAGGTGAGAAGACAAGAAATACTTGCGAGGTATGCTTTTATAATCTCACGCGAATGAAGAGTTTCATTGGTGTTCGGTAAATTTGGCCGCTGAAACCTCGGATCGCTTACGGCCACACCGACGACGTTCCGAATGCGGTTGATCCTGAAGCACAGTCAACGCCGGAATCGTCGGCGGTGCTACCCGAAGTAAGCGGTTCGGCACATTGGAATTGAATATGCACTAAGAGAATTATATTACCCATGAAATCTGCTGCAAGAAAATTTCGAGACAAAGACTATCTGCTGACAGCCGCTGGTCTGATTTTTAATGTTTTAGGCTACCATCATACCAATGATAAGATCACAGCAGGTCTAAAATATATCAATGGGGATAAATGGGAACACAGTTATTTGGATTCGATCAACTGGCTGAAACAACACCATCCAGAGTATGTAGATCGTTGGATCGAAGTTCCGTTAGCGAAGATTGACACTCATCTTTGCCCACAACAGAGATTAGCGGAACTGATTCAAACGCCGCTTGTTTCATCTGATGAGCATGGCCTGCTGGCGAAGTCGGTAAAGTTGATCCAGAAGCTATCCGAATTCTTTCGCATTCCCATCCAAGACTTTGGTCTCACCGATTCACTGCTATGGGGCCACGGAACTGAGACTTCGGATATCGATGTGGTCGTTTATGGAAAATCAAACGCAACGATTTTGTTAGACCAACTAGCGTCTCTGTTTCATGAACCAGATTTCCAGCTTATCGATCCGCGATATATCCAGCGCCCGCCCCACTTAGAGCAGACTGAATTTGATAATCTTGCAACCCGAAAAAAGAACCAGGGCTTTTATCAAGGAACCCGATTCAGTTTAAGGGCAGTCAGAAACTGGAACGAAATTGGGCCCGATCCATTATTCCAAACGGTTGGGGATAAGGAACTCAACCTGACAATTGCCGATCATCAAGAGTCGATGTTTTATCCTGTCATTTACCCAACCAAAGAAAACGTGGAAATCGTATCTTTTGAAATAGGGTACGAATGTGTCTTCCGACCAGGTGATCTGGTAACTGTCTTCGGGCAATTGGAAGAGTCTACGAAGGGGAGTCGCATACTCGTCGGCTCCAATCAAGGGCACGGCCAGCGGATTCAATCAAGAATCAATGACCCATTGTCGTAAAGTGCGATAATCGGTTTTGCCTGTTCCTAATACAGGAATCGAGTCGACCTTGCGAACATCGTCGAGCCGCATTACGCCTTGAAAACCGGACTCTTGTAGATGCTTGTTCGCATCTCGTAGGGAGTATTCTTGCGTGATGAATAACACAACATTGCGTCCGCCTTCGAGTTCAATCCCTTCAACCGCGGCTTGCGGTCCATCTTCTGTTGTTGGGAATAATTCAGAAAATGGAGACTCCAATGCCGGCAGTGAAATCATCTCACCGCCAGACTTGATGAAACGCTTTAAGCGACCACGAAAATGAATGAACCCATCTTCATCAATTGCGGTCAAGTCACCTGTGTTATACCACTGCTTACCGTTGCACTCGACAAATGGCTGATCACCATCGTGGGCCAAGTAACCGTTGAAGATACTTGGTCCTCGCACCAATAATAAACCGGTCTGATTGGTTTCTTGGGGTTCAAAAGTATCTGGATGAACCACGCAAGTCTCAACGCAATCGATTGCGGTCCCAATCGTTCCAGGGCGAATATCACCTGGAGGGTTGGCGGCAACCACTGGTGAACATTCGGTGATTCCGTATCCTTCGATCAGATAAACGTCTGGCAACCTCTGTGATACCGTCTCTTGAATCGCAGCCGGGCATTTTTCGGCTCCTACCATAATTGATCTCAGCGACCGAAGTTCGTCATCCGATGCGGCACCTAAGATGTATTGAAGAAATGTCGGCGTTGCGAACATCAAGGTCGGTTGATAAGCATCAATAATACGAGCCAAGCCCCGTGAATCGGTAGGGTCGGGGTGATGTATCAAGCGAATCCCGGCCAACAGCGGTGCTAGTGACGCAGTTGATAATCCGAAACTATGAAACGGCGGTAAAAATCCGAGCAGTGTATCATCACAGCGAAAACCCATTAGTTTGACACCAGAGTTCATATTGGATAACAAGTTTTTGTGTGATAGCGGAACTGCCTTCGGTGCGTTTTCTGAACCAGAGGTAAACAGCACCACTGCTGGATCATCTTCGTTCGTGGCAGGGAGTGCCCGCAAGAATGATTTTGGAGCCAAGTAAGTTGCCAACAATGTCGTTAGCTTTTCAACGGTTCCTAACTCTTTGCGGAAATCTTCCAGGTAAATCATCTCGACATCAGGCATCTCCACACCGAGTCGATCCATGAACCGTTTTGAAGTGACAACGTACTTGATGTCTAACTTGTTCACCGCGTGAGACAATCCGGCAGGCCCGGTGGTCCAATTGAGCATGATCGGCAATTTGCCTGCCAAGTGCGAGGCCATTAACACCATGTCAGCAGCGACCGATGCCGGTAGCATGATGGCAACATTATCACTATCGATTTTTGCCAACCGCTTGGATAACAAAGATGACCCCACCAGTAAGCGGCGATAGGTGAGTGCACCAGACAATTGATCGGCCACCGCAACATCATCTGGCTGCAATAGAACCCGTTTGATAAATGATTCACCAATGGAACTGCCGAGTGCCTTGGGAATATCTGCATTCGGAGGCTGTTTCAACTTCCAATTCTTGGGTATCTCAAGCGGTTTGTCTTCATCCGGTTGCAGTTCACCTTGGGCCAATAACCAAAGTTCTCCAATAGTTGCAGGAACATCATCGGAGCGAAATCCGAATCTTCGTTCCAATGCTAATGCCATGTCCATTCGTTCTAGGCTATCAAGCCCCAGTTGGTCGAGAGACATCGCCGGACCCGTTTCATCGGCTTCTAATGGTCGCCCTAAATGGCTTTCCAGTTCTTCCGAGATCGCTTGCTGGATTTCTAAAGGAACAGAATCCGCGTCGACACTACTTTCAAGTTTTACTTTGCTGTAATCGAAGTCACGTGGTCCCAGGCAAAAATGGAAGGGAACAAACTTCGCTTCAGTTGCCGCTTCGCTATTGTACCACTCTTCCAAATGGCTGTTCAGTTTTGTTTTGTCTTCAATTGGAAGTTGATCACGCTCGATTGCTTCAACGGTAATCGAGACTTTTCTTCTCGGGGCAAAGAAGATCAAGTTGGCCAACATCCACATGATTCCTTTGGGAACTTTTTTACCCAAATCCGGAACTTGACCGGTCGGCGCACAACCGGCCGCACTACCCCACAGCCCTTTGGTACGAACCAAAACAACCGTCACGTTTTCGCATCGTTCGAGTAAATCGTGCGCAATCCGGGCTCCACCGATCACTTCTTTGGCCGTCCGTTGTAAGCGACCGGAAGGATAAATCAGGAAGCTCTCTCCCTGTTTAATCCGCTCTGCCACATTATCGATCATCTCGTTCGTTTGCTTATGTGCATCCCGGCTATGCGACGATAGGCTGGGCACTTCAAATGCACCAATGGTTCGCATCAATGGATAGGCGACCGGATTGCGATAACTGCCGGTGAACACCAACGGGCGAAGCTGTTTTCCAAACCGAAGATGACTCAAGATCATCGGCGGATCAACAAAAGCCGGGTGATTCGGCCAAACCAAGACAGGGCCTTTGATCCCTTTCAGCTTCTCTAATCCATGAACTTCGACCTTGTACCGCAAGTGCAGCAATAGTCGCATAAAGAACCAAATAACGGGTTGCAAAACGCCTTGCATTATGAAGTAACCTTGTCTGGTAGGGTAATTATTGTTCGGGCTCTACCGTTGAAAGCGAGAAAAATGGTTGGTAGGGATAAAAAAACATTTAGATCACAATACTAACGGGTTTGATCTCTTTTTAGGATACCAGAAAATGCTATCGCCCAGGATCAAAAACAATCTCTTTTTCTGAAGCAGCTCGTTCTCGGCTATCCAAAGCCTTACGTGCTTCTGTGGGATCAATCAGCAGAACAACGAATATGGAAAGTGCTTGAAATAAGCCGATTAGATACATGACATCGGTCCATGATAGTATCGATAATAGATTACCAGACAACCAGCCTCCACACATAGTTGATAGGTTGAGCAGCGCCATGTATGCAGTGAATTGAGTTGCGGCCACTTTGGGCCATGAGATATTGATAAAGAGTGAAAATAGGGCAACACTGGTCATGCCCCCAAGTAATGCTTGGGCTTTAATGTAGATCGAAATAAATAGATCGTATTCCCATAAGCCTGGAAAAGTCGGAAGAATTGCCCAGGTTAACCCAAGCATAACGGAGGAATAGATCAGTATTCTCTTCACGCCACACTTCGCAGCCAGATACCCACCTAAGATTGAGCCACCAAAACCAAAGATCAAATCAGCGTTTCCTACTAAGCTTGTATAGGCCGTCTCCTCCCAGGCTAAATCTTCTAAAATAAATTGAATCCCAACAATGGAAGAAATTGCTAGGCCAATTTTTACGAGTAACGCTAGTAAGGCACCCAGTAATGTTGATTTAAACGAAAAGGCTCGAAAGATATTAATAAACGTTTGAATCAAGTTGTTATTAGAGAATCTAGAAGTCGTTACACTGTTCGTCAGATCCGATTTACGGTTACGGGAAGTAATGCCAAAAAATAGATCGCCTCGCCGCTCTCTTAACAGTAGCGGGAAGAGCATAATGATAGCAAGGAACGAAAGCAGCACGAGTAACGCAGGTGCCATTCCATAATCACCAACCACACTTCCAATGATTGTGGAGCCTAGAAACCCGCCAATGTAAGATGCCCCAAACATATATCCCGAAACGCGTTCTCGCTCAGATTCTTCTAACAAGTCCACCGCTAAGGCATCAACAGAGACATCCTGAATAGAGACAAAGACATTCAATATCAAGATCATCCACCACAAAGAATCGTAGTCTGTGACTATGTCAGGATTGAAGACCATCAGACTAATGGTAATGATCATGCAGCATTGAGCCATCAAGATCCAAGGTCGTCGTTTTCCCATTCCCGGAATTGTGACTGAATCAATGATTGGCCCCCAAACCCACTTGAGCGTCCAGGGCAATGAGAGAATGGCAGTCAGGTATCCTATCTCAATTAAGGAAAAACCTTTGACTTTAAGATAGGCAGCAAGGGTAACTGTCACAAAACCAAACGGAATCCCTTGAGCCACATACAGGGCACAGAGTGTAATAATTCTAAGAAGTGGGCGTTCGGATAAATACACGGAGACCTAAGTTGGTTAGTTAAAGAGAATTTTCAGTCACCAATATACGCTGTAGATTTACCATATGTCAAATTGCAACGAGTTTGATCACAAGAAAGAGTCAGAATAAAAACGAAGATGGTAGCAAGCCGGTTGATAGTTGGTAAGTTCTTTTGATGGATTCAAATAGAACAAGATGCCCTCTTGTTGACCGAACACCAGATTTCTGCCGATCACAAAAGTGTAAACCTCGCAACTATTTGATTCTTCCGATTGTTACCACGAAAGACACTAAACCCACGAAAAAAGTGTGAAGCAATATCGTTCGTGTTTTTCGTGGCAAAGATTCTCTTCTTCTCTTCTTCTCTTCTTCTCTTGGCGCCTTTGCGCCTTGGCGTGAGACATCTTTTTGCACTTCAATAGTCGGCTGGCGAGCAGCCAACCTACAAGATATTTTGCCAAACCTTAAAAGTGTAAACTTTGCAACGATTTTTTTTGCATACGTTTTCAAATCTAGCCACAGAGGACACAGAAATCAGAGAGAAGAATTTGAATTCAAACTCTCTGTGTCCTCCGTGGCCTCTGTGTTTAAATCTTTTTTTTCTTCCTTTTTCCTTCCGTCCTTTGTGTCTTCGTGA
>NVWB01000157.1 GCA_002733575.1 Blastopirellula sp.
GCTTTTTTGCTGGCTGGCAAAGGACTGACCTCCGTGCCGCCGTTCTCTAACTTTATGACCTCAATAAAGAAGTCTTGAGCTTGCGTAAATCGTAAAGACTAGCGTGTTGCAGGTTGATCAAGTTCCTGTCGCTCGGCAACGGTTGTCTCTCGATTACTCGGAAGCAACTGCTGAGCGAAATTCTGAACTTCATCCAAACTTACAGGCACTAGCCAGCCTAAATCTACAACCGCGTCTTTGATCACATTGATCAGGCTAAACGAGTTTCCTTTAGGTTCTGCTGCAACTGCTGGCACTTCAAGCAACAAATCGTCTTTGATCTTTACCAACTCATGTAAAGTGGAAGATGCTCTCTCAAGCTGACCGCTCTCTGAGTCAAGTCGATCTCGGATCGATAGAAGATCATGCAAGTTGCAATAGGCTTCATCGGTGTCACCTGCTTGTGCAATCAAGTCGGCTTCAATCATCATCATGTGATTGGCAACCATTCGAGCTGCTTTCGACTGTGGTTCAGCTTCCGCAAGGTCTTGATGCAATTGTAACATGTTGTCTAATACCAAGTCGGCATGGCGTGCGGTATTGGCTTGCTCTAGGGTTTTATCCAATACTTTGATCATGCTTTGAAGAGTATGCGAGGCCATGGCCAAGTCTTGATCCGCAGCATATTCTAATAAATCGGCGGGCATTTCTAAGATGTTGTCTAACACGAAATCAGCTTGACGTGCTTCTTCGGCATGTAGCAATGTCTTGTCTTTCAACCGAACTAAATCTGTCAACGCTCGACTTGCAGCAGGGATATCAGTACCAACAATCAGCAGTTGATCCTGCATATTCATCCATTGATTGGCAGTCGATTCGGCATTCAAAGCTGAATCATATTCGTTCGTCATGCGGGAATGAAGACTCGACATACGATCCAAGGCAACTTCAGCTTCCGTCAATTGTTGCTGCATATCAAGCACTTTGGTACGAAGAATATCGACATTCGTCAAAGCAGCGAGGCTTGCAGAGGTCAGCCCATCTTGATGAATCAAGGTATCTTGGACATGCCCTAATGCACTTAAAGCATTCAATGAGCCATCCACTTTGTCAGAGTGCCGTTGAATTTCGTCGTTTAATCGAGTCAATCGGCTCAAGGACATGTGTGCCTGATTGGTTCTTGATGCTGCTGAAACAATTCGTTCATTCAACAATTTACTTTGCTTCAAAGACTCTGTCGCATGTTGAGTCAATTCAGCCTGGTTTTTCAAAGAGGAGAGCAAATCATTGGTTGTCCCCACAGACCCTTTGATATCGACTAATTCTTTCAAAGTGCGATCCAAACGAGAAACCCTAAGTTCCAGCGTTGAGATATTCTCTTTGGAAGGTCTCACGGCCACAAAGTAGACCAGCAAAACACCAAAGATGATGCCAAAAGAAAAAGCCCCCCAACCAAAGGGTTCGGTATGCTCAAATTCAGATTGATCTTGGTTAGATCGATTATTTTGATCAACTATTGCCACTTTCCGTCTCCTGCCGGTTCGTTCATCCATGTTTTAATATCAGTCGCTTAATGACCTTACTAAACCAATCGGCAGACACGACCCATTTACTCTAGGCTTTTTAGATTAAATACAAGACTCATTCTATCTATTCATCGTGTTCATCGTATTCAACTTACTACCACTTACTTATCCTGTATTAACATATATCAACAGTTCACCTAGACAGCAAATAACACAGTTGCTACCCTCCGTCACCGTGTTCTAATTCAATCGATAAAATCAACTTATAAAGCGAGAATAGAGATGGAAATCAACTTTTTTCAATGGATGAGAAATGGCGTAAAACAAGCAGTCTTATCTGGCGTTTCTGACGCGGTTGAACAGATAGGACTTCCACCTGAGTCCGAAGAAGCGTCCTCCGATTCACTTGCTTTTTTGCGCAATTCAAGAACCAATTCGCGGACTCCCGCGAAAACAACGGGGCGTAAAAGACTGGGTAAATCGTTGAAAGATATTGAGTCTGAAGTTAAGAAATAACCAAGACTAACGCTCCAATCGAATGGTCAGCACTCGACCGACTAGAGTCGGCCTTGGCTTTCCATTGGGGCAACCTTTAATAGACATCAAATCACGCCCTGTGGGATGCGAAAATCCCACTCTGTTTCGTTCAAGCTCAACCAGCCGCTTTCCTTAACCAGCCGCCTTTCTCAGGCGACTTAGCGACCAATTGCGACCAACCGCTTTCCTAAGGCGGCCTAGCCACCAAGCGCGACTTCGCCAAAGCGGTGTATAAATATACTCCGGTGTCTCCCAATCTTTCGCTGAAATGTGTTCCTTCATGATACTTGGATGGCTTCCAAGGTAGGGCACACAGGCTCGCATATCATAGGTGTAATCGGCCGATTCAATCTGATGCACATCTTGGACCTCGTTAATCTGATCACCATTTCGATCACGGATATAAAACTGCTGAAATTGAATCGTTTTGGCTCGCATTGTTTGGGGAGGACGAACATATCCATAATGGAACATGCGTGCATCTGATGAGGCAGTTGAAAGTCTGCGTCCCTCGATTCCAAACCCACAAGCATCTCCGACAGAACGCACATTGATTCCATTACGGACGATGCGAACTTGCTTGCGATACCCGAGTGAATCTCGGATATTGTAATCTCCACGAAAATGCAAATAGCGAAACTTTAATCCCTCGACTTTAGTTCGCTTCAGATTTTTCTTCATGGCAGCTTTTATCATGGGATAATCTGCTTCGTGAAGAACTTCATCTCCTTGAATATAAAAACACCAATCGCCTGTACAACGATCCAATGCCAAGTTGGTTTGATGAGCCATGACCTCACCCGCTTGCTGCATTGCGGGATCCCATGGGGTTTCGAAGATGACCAGTTTATCTGTGTCAATACTTCGCAACTCATCCATCGTGGTGTCCGTGCAATCGCCAACATTCACGATCAATTCATCCACCAGTGGTAATAACGATTTAATGCTTTCAACAAACGGATAACCCAGGCGTACTCCGTCTCGAATAATTGTAAAACCGCTGACTCTCATCTTAGGCATCCTGGTCTCAATAGAGAAATGAAGAAACAAGCTAAAGCGAGATAAATCGTACCGCAATCTTGGGCAAACACCTAGACGAATTGGCCGTGCTAGCATCGACCTGGCAAGAATCTTATTTAGAATTAGAAATCAACTGACCAAATTCGGCTTCTGTTAAAACCGGAATTTCAAGCTGTTGGGCTTTTTTCAGCTTGCTCCCAGCTTTCTCACCTGCCACGACATAATCCGTTTTTTTGGAAACCGAAGAAGCTGGCCGGCCTCCATGTCGCTGAATCAGCTCCTTGATCTCGTCGCGTGTATATTCTTGCAGAGAACCTGTGACCACAATCGTTTTACCCGCCAGAGCCTGATCGCCAGACTCATTAGAAATCTCAGGGGCATCAAACTCTAAACGTACCCCTGCTGCTTCCAAATCTTGGATTATCTGTTGGCCATATTCACTTTGGAAGTATTGATAGACCGTTTCGGCAATAACTTGACCAATCTCTTCAAGTTCTGCTAGCTCTTCCTGCGAAGCCTCGGTCAGTTTTTTTATCGAACCATAATGCTTGGCCAATTGATACGAGACACTTTTACCCACATGGCGAATGGAAAGCGCATTCAGCAACTTGTCCATTCCGCGACCTTTACTTTGTGCGATTGCTTCGATTAGTTTTTCACTTGATTTCTTGCCCATCCGCTCCAATTCAAGTAATTGCTCGGCGGTTAACCGGTAGAGATCTCCAAATGTTGTGACAAGCTGCTCTTCAACTAGCTGTTCAACAACTTTGTCACCTAAGCCTTCGATATCCATCGCGTTGCGTGTGGCAAAATATCGAACCCGCTCTTTCACTTGTGCAGGGCAATTTTTGAAATTTGGGCAACGTATATATACGCCGCCTTCGTCTTTCACCACGGCAGTTCCACAAGCTGGACAGTTTGTGGGGTAAGGAAACTCTGGCAGATTATCTTTTCTTTCGTGCTTTTCAACTCGCACGATATGAGGAATGATCTTTCCCGCTTTTTCAACCACAACCACATCGCCGATTCGCACATCTTTGCGTTGGATTTCTTCGGCGTTGTGCAAACTGGCGCGTGATACCGTTGTGCCTGCGAGTTCCACCGGCTCAAGTTCCGCCACAGGGGTGATCGCCCCAGTCTTGCCGACCTGAACACGGATATCAAGCAATTTCGTGATCGCTTCATATTTCTCAAACTTGTAGGCAATAATCCAACGAGGGCTTTTCGAGGTTGAACCCAATCGTTGTCGTTGATCAAATCGATTGACCTTTAACACCAAACCATCGACTTCAAAATCAAGATCATGCAATGTGTCAACCAAACGCTCGCAGTGGGCAACAGCCGCATTAAAGTTGGCAAAGGCTTCAACTTTCGGCGTAGGGCTCACTCCGTAGCCTGCTAATTCGTGCAAGAAGTCGCTGTGGGCATCGCTTTGCAGCCCTTCCACATAACCTACTCCATGGCAGAACATTCGTAGCTTTCGCTCTGCACAAATTTTAGGGTCAAGCAACCGAATACTGCCAGCGGTTACATTCCTTGTATTCTTATAGGGCTGCTCCCCTTTTTTCTGTTGCTGCTGATTCAGATGAACAAGATCAGAGTTGTTCATATAAATCTCGCCACGCACTTCTAGTAGCGGTGGCACATTCTCGCCGATTAATTTCAATGGAAGATCTAACACTGTTCGGATATTGTGCGTGATATCGTCTCCTACAGCCCCATTACCACGGGTAAGGGCCTGAGTCAGCACTCCGTTTTCATAAAGGACCGATGCCGCAACTCCATCGATTTTGAGCTCAACCACCCATTGAATTTCTTCTTCTGGCAACAGCTTTTGTATTCGCTCGCCATACTGCTGAAGTTCTTCAATGCTATAAGTGTTGTCAATCGAGAGCATCGGCACTTTGTGCGGCACCTGAGTTAGATGCTCAACCGGAGACTCGCCGACACGCTGAGTCGGGCTGTCCGAAGAAATCAGTTCAGGATGTTCGCTCTCCAACTTCTTCAGTCGATCCATCAACCGATCATATTCTAAGTCGGTGATCGAAGGCTCGGCTTCCACATAATACTTTTGATCGTGGATACGAATTTCGGAGCGTAGGCTCTCAATTTTTTCTTGAATCGAAGTCATATTCACACGAAAAAATGTTGCTAGTTGAAGAAAGTACGAGATCGCATCAGTAGAGCAATATCATTGATCACATTCAGGCTTGGCAAACTGAGCATTGTTGGCCGCATTCGGAACGAGACACAAAAACTTCAGTGGCTGGTCACCCGTGTTACGAAACTGATGGACTTCGCCTGGTGCCACAAACACGGCATCGCCGGTTTGAATCGGACGCGGTGTCTCTCCTTCAAGCACTTCGCCTGAACCAGAGATGATGAAGACCTCATGTTCATAAGGATGAGAGTGCTCTGGTGTATGCCCACCTGGGGCAACTTCAAACTGTCGCATGGCAAAGTTCGGGGCGCCATCTGAGTCATTGATCAACTGTCGTACTTGGCATCCGGTCACGCCTTCCATTTCAACAGGCGTTGCTGAATTGGCTTCAAAGTTTTGTATCTTCATGCTACATAGCTCATATTTAGAAGTAATGAATAACAGAATTGTTCCAGATGCACCTACTTTAATCGGAATCAGAGTTGAGATTGCCCGCTTCACTCTCAGAAGAATTCGACAAGGGCTCCTGCTCTGAAGACACTAATCCCCGTTTTCTCTCCGAGCGATCTTTCCAGAAATCATCCGTCATAATGGCCCCGAAGGTACAAACGGTAAGCAGCGCCAACTCCACCATCAATATCGTATTGCCATGGTCGTACAGGAATTCAAGAAAAGAAATCTGAACTTGTGCTTCCTCGATAGGGCCACCAGGATTCATAAACTTAATGATCATCACGCCATAAGCGCAGCAAGAAACCACAAAGGCAATGCCTACCACAAGTAACAAGGCAAAGAATGGATTAAAGTATTTTGGTTGATTCGACATAAAAGCAATCTCTTCCTCAGGTTCCGTCAATCTAACGAAGCGAAGGTGAAGAGACAAGTAGAAGGAGGCTTCTATGCAAACTCTCTTGAGGCTAATTTTTTAATCTAATTAGGCCGCTATTTTCTTAACATGAGCAGCGACACCATGAGATTCCGCTTTATCCCACTGCTCTTGAGTGACTGGTTCAAAACCATGTGCTGAAAAATAAGTCTTCACATTCGTGCTCCAATTATGGGTCGCCTGCTGATCTTCTAGCCCTTGGGGCGACATAGCACGTTGGCTCAATTCCAGATAGTTATTCTGATCGAATAGTTCGAGGCGAATCGGATGATATTTTGAGAATTCACAAAATGCGGATGTACGCGATGCGATAATACGCTTACTTAGATCCACGGCCATCGAAATCGGGCCTGAACTGGTCTGCCCTACATCCCGGTAGGGCAAAATTGCGGCATCACACTCATTCATAATAGCTAAGAATTCATCGCGGTCTTGCGAGCCAAGAAAATGAACGCGATCTTTCAGTTTTAGTTTTTTTGTTTTCTTGATTTCTTCTGAACCGGGACTCTGGCCTTCTAGCCCAGCCCGATTCTGTTTCAGCTTGTCAACCAGTAAAACGAGCTTATCAAGCTCCGTATTTTGATCTTGCTTATCATTAGATTGTTTACTTGCGGCAAGGATCTTATCAACAATAGTCCGAAGATAAGGGTGCATATTGGCCATTAAACTTCGAGATTCGGCTGGGTGAATGCTTCCGGCAATAAGCAAATGATAATTGCTAGGCAATTCCTGTATCATTTCTACCGCTAGATCTGTGCCCTTATATTCTGAGATAAAACCGAACACGCCCAATAAGATCGTATCCTTGGGAAGCCTTAGCGATTTTAACATTCGAGAAGGCTTTAAGTCAGCTATCATCTCGTTGTTAAGATACGACAAGGGATGATCAAAAACACATTCTTTGCGAACCCCGTACTGCCTTGCCAAGCGTTTGGATTCTCGCTGCGTATGCACAATAAATGAAGCCTGTTTCTCATTTCCCGCTTGCTTGAGATAACTAACGGGCTTGCCAGTGATAAACTTTTTACTGCGACTGTGTGATCGGCCCAAAAATGCTCTAAACAAGTGCAGATGACTTAGTTCTTTCCAAAATCCACGGCTCTCTTTAACATGATTCAAAAACGTGTGAAAAGTAACCGATACAGCCGGTGCGGCATCTACAATCTGTTGATATCTTTTAAAAGCAACTCGAGAGTTATAGCCTAAAGTGCCTGGCTCAAACTGGATATTCACCGCGTCAAACTGCTTAATTTCATCACACATTACTGCGAGTTGGTTGATCGCATCTTCGCGTGAACTTCTACCACCCTGTTGAAACACTTCGGTATCAAGTTCATAAATGGTGACATCGGCAAACTTGCTTAACGATTGAACTAAGAAGTAGGTGTAATCAGCAATCCCACACAAACACTCATATGCACTAATAATTGCCAGTGTAGGCGTCTCTCCTGTCTCAGGTGGATACTGAGCAGGATAGAAGTGTTTACGCAATTCAGAAACACCTTGCGTTGCTACTGCTTGATTCATTTCGTCCTCCGAGACGAGTTGCAATTTGGATGGGACAATTAAAATTCTATTTAAGCAAGGGTATCTTACAACCCGTTTTTCTGGAAGTTCTCGAATTCTACTGAAAAACCAAGTTTTATGTAAAGAGGAAAGCTACGATACACCAAGAATCATATCTCCTGGATACGCAGCTATACCTACAACAAGAACTTTGATCCTGCACTTTGAACCTCTTAGAGATTAATGTCATATCCACATGGAGCACAATTATCATCAGACAACCTTCGAGAAAAATCGTCTCCTAGTTGATACCCATTCGATTGCAATACATCTAGAACTTCCGATGGTTTGAAACCAAAGTTCCTCATGTCAGGCTGCTTTGCACCATATAGGTGAATAGAAATATCCATCTTCGGTTTCAGCAATTTCATGACCTGTTCACTCCCTCTTAAGGCCATTAACTCATAACCTTCGATATCGATTTTGAGGAACGTTGGTTTCTCATTGATAAAATCATCAATTTTAACCGTTTTCACCATCACCGATTTAAAGTGACCGTCTCTGAGATTCCCTTCCGTGACCGTATCGCCCTGGAAGAGTAATTCATTTCCAGATTCATTAGAGACAATCGCATGTACAGGGATAATATTTGTGGCATTATTCAGTTTAATATTCTCGCAGAGAACAGCATAATTATAGGGATCACCTTCTATGGCAATCACTTTTCCAGTCGGCCCTACTTTTTTCGCCATGCTTAAACTATAGAACCCATAATGTGCTCCACAGTCTATCACACATTCTCCCTCGGTAATATTTTCGTGTAGGAAATGCGATTGACTTTTATTCGATGCCAACAAGTACCAAGCAATACTTGTGTGATCATGGATAATCAACTCGAAACCAAGCTCTTTAAAATTATATGCAAATGGGACTGAAGACGCCCCCTTAGCACCTACACTCTGCAAAGCTTCTCCAAAATCAACTCCTTGCTGATCTACTTTGTCACAAAATTCATCGAACATTTCTTGGCCTGCATCAGCATGCCCTAATTCAGACAATTCATCAATCAGAAATAACGTTCTTAATTTATCTAACTGATCAGCAATTATTGACAGAGGAAATTTTTCATTAAAGCTTTTGACATACGATTGCAATTTTTCTTCAGGCAACCCTGGGAAAATACTTCGGCATAGCACCGCTAAGTAATCGGTGTACTCACTCTCCACCGAGTTATTGATTTTTTTAATACAACGTCCACAAGCAAAATGTGTCTCATGAATTGTTTTCTTGATACATACGGGGCATTTATTACTCATTTGAATTTACCTTAAATAGAATTTGCTGATTCAGTCGTAAGCTGTGATCTACTAAAATCGCACCTACTTTACAATTTATGCAGTAGGATTTCTACAGCTTTATATCGTATCCACAGGGAGCGCAATTGTCATCTGAAAGCCTCTGGGTAAAATCATCTCCCAAGTCATATCCATTGGCCTGTAAGACATCCAGTACTTCTGTTGGCTTACAACCAAAATTTCTCATATCGGGCTGATCTACCCCATACAAATGAATTGACAGATCCATTTTTGGTTTTAACTTTTTTAATATCTGCCCTGAACCTTTTAATGCCATCAACTCATAACCCTCGATATCAATTTTCAAGTACGCTGGATTTTCCTTGATAAAATCATCGATCTTAACCGTCTTAACTGATGTCGATTCAAAATACGCTTCCCTGAGATTGCCTTCCCTGACACTATCTCCTTGAAACTGTAATTCATTGTCAGATTCGTCAGAGACAATCGCATGCACTGGAATGATATTGGTGGCATTATTCAATTTAATATTTTCACATAGTATCGCGTAATTATAAGGGTCTCCCTCTATGGCGATTACCTTGCCAGTAGACCCTACTTTTTTTGCAATACTTAAACTATAAAAACCATGATGCGCACCACAATCAATTGCACAGTCGCCTTCACTTAGATTCTCATGTAAAAATTGTTTATACTTTCGATTCAGCCCTAATAGGTACCACGCAATACTCGTAAAATCTTGGATATAAAGAAGGAAATCTAGTTTTTGAAAATGGTGAACAAATGGCACTAAAGCCAGACCTTTATGGCCCACACGATTTTTTACTTCACCAACATTCGCATTGGGTTGATCTGCTTCATGGCAATATTCCTCAAACAGAGCATCTCCTGTACCTTCGTATTTCAGGCCAGAGAGATCGTTGATCATTAAAAGCGTTTTTAATTTATAGAGTTGATCGGACACGATTGAAAAATGGAATTTTTCAATAAAACTATTGACGTAAGCCTCTACCTTACTTTCCGCTATGCCATTAAAAATACTTCTACATATTACTGTTAAGTACTCGCTATATTCACTGCCTGAAGAATCAATTATCCTGGAAATACACTGATGGCACGCAAAATGTGTTTCGTGAATCGATGTCTCTTTACATACAGGGCAAGTATCATTCATCCGAACACTCCATTGAACATTTTCTTTCTACCAACAACAATAATATTAATCAGATACTACTCGCAAACGATTCTCATAGTCAAAATATGATCCGAGACAATTGAAACCGATACAAACACCAAGCTTCTACGAATATCCATCTACTCGCATTATCTGCCATCCTATCAGAGTTACAAAACGGTTTATCACAATCGACATCAAATGGTCAAGTCTGATTTATGAACTTGTTTAAAGTCACCTACTCCCTTAATCATCTTGCTATAGCTTAGTAACGCTGCTAACTTGCACCTGTAAAATGTCAAACATGTGTTCTGTATAGTTGAAGTACGATGTCTACTTCAGGAACTGCTAGCAATGCGATTATTTTTTCTTCATCTTCAGAAGTGCGGCGGCACGACCCTCATTGCATTTTTAGATCAAATGTTTGCGACCGAGGATATCGCACCCTACAACCACTTCGGGTCGCGAGAGATTCGTCTAAAACCAAGTTTGATGGAACCACAGTTAGCCGAAGCAAAATCGTATCAATTCCTACGTGGTCACTTTCCCTACTCTGTCTTTGAGATGATTCGCGATGACCACCTTACCTTGACCATGCTCCGGTCACCGCTTGAGCGAGTAGTATCGTTTTACAATCACTGGGTTCGTGCTTCAAAAGGAGTGCATCCCAATGAGACAAGTGACACTCTGAGTTTAAAAAAGTGTATTTCTGAATTATCCATGGATGAATTCTTACAATGTGAACATCCATGGGTTCGCTCACTTTTTAATAATGGACAAACACGACATCTAGGTGGACTTCCATTTTCCGACGATCCTACGCCTCTTCTTCTAGAGCGAGCTTTGAAAAATCTAGATGCATTCGATCTCGTAACGATTTCCGAGCGTTACGATGATTCTCTTCAATTGATCTGCTCTCGATGTGGGTTCTTGCCCCCTGAGAAAATCCAAATCCTCAATGTTGGTGAACATGTTGCAACCGTTGATACATTGGCCCCTAGTACACTTCATATTTTACGTGAAATGACCCAATATGACGAGATTTTATACTCACGAGCCCTAGAGATATTCGAACATCAGTATTCAGAAATTGGCGTTCGTAGCGTAAATGTTGCCACATCAAAACCAACAAAACATTTTCAGGCCACCATGGAACAATCTCTTCGCGGCATAGGGTGGCATGCTCGGGAAGGCGCTACAGAAACAGAATTTCTTCGCTGGACAGGGCCGTCTTGTGAATCAACGGTATATATCAATCTAAAGAAAGGGTTTAATTACCAGTTTAGATTGGGCATCTATGGAGGAATGAGTTCTCATATCATTAATAATTCAAAGGTAATCGCCAATGGAGTTGAACACCACCTAAAAGTTGAGGATGACATCGCAACAGTTCACGGTACACCTCAAAAGATGCTTACGGCAGATATATCGTCTGACCAGATTGCAAGTCGAGGAGAAACCATATTCAAAATTGTCGTTCCAGAAACGGAATCGCACCATGGGCAAGATTCCTCAGTAGATGATAAGAGACAAAAAGGCTTGCTAGTACGTTCTATTCAAGTCAATACAATAGCAAGCTCACAACATCCATGGTTCCGTTTCTGGCCTAGAAAAAAGAGTGCGTAGTGGTTCTTTCGATTACAAATTAGGCAACGTCTCTGCTTAAAGCCTGATCAACACTATACCCCATTTGCTTTAACATGGGTGAATACTTTTCTGTGAGATACAAGCTGGCAGCTTCAGGAAGCTCTGTCTTCCAGTCACCAGCGACTCCAGAACGATAATGGCTGTTCTTATCTAAATCACCTGGTTTACGACCTCCCGAGATTTTTTCAAACGTAAAGTTACCTAAAATTTCGGCAAGGTTTTGAGGACAAGGCAAATCTAGAAAACGCAGGCTTTGAATTATTACTCGATAAGGTTCCCGCACCATATCCTCCATGCGAATATTCATTATCCGAGGATCTTCATAATTCCAATCAAGCATTGCTTGAAGCGGAGAGCACGCATGCCCCTCATGAAATACCGATTCCAAAAAACCAATCTCAGCGATCATACCCGCATCTTTTGGAAGCCGCTCAAGTAGCTTGCGATGTGCCTGTAGTTCAGGCCAATTATCAGTAGGATGTGAATGCAAGTGAGAATAATAGGCAGACACCACCAGATCTCGCACATCACGCACCACATGAATCCCTTTTTCGAATTCGCTAGGCAATAATGGGTAAGAAGCGTTTACATTATTAAAAATAGCGGAATCAAACAGATAATCGTCTGACTGCGATGTATTGTAAAGTGAGATTTTCAACTCGTTTGAAATCTCTACAAGAACATTACTGAGCCAACCGGTAGCGCATTTGTGGTGCGAAAAGAAATAGACGCTTTGAGTATCTCCGGGCTCCTCTATAACAAGATTCTGATCCGTTCTATCGATTTCCTGATCTACTGTAGCTGGTTGGCAATCTGACTCGGGTACCTTACTAGGCGATGATCCATGTAACAATAGACGTAAAGCATGACCGAACTGAGGTAAGGCTTTTGTGAGACGCGACATTTTTTCGGACCTTTAAGGGACAAGGGCTCTTCTTTAGGATTACCTGCAATTACGCCGCACGTTGATCGGTATTACGATCCTTCACCGTCTCTTCACGATACAACTCGTAATAAGTTGTACTGCTTTCTAAGAGTTCTTGATGCGTGCCGATTGCCTCTACGATGCCTTCATTCATCACAACAATACGGTCAACTAATTCCAGTGCTGCAGGTCGATGGGTTACTAAGATTGCAGTTTTATCACCGACACATTTATCAAATGCGGCGTGAATTAACCGCTCGCTTTCGAGGTCGATTTGGCTGGTCGCCTCATCAAAGATGAATATTTCTGGCTTTCTCAGAATGGCTCTCGCAATAGCCACTCTCTGCCGTTGACCACCTGACAATGAATTGCCAGACTCTCCACAATAACTGTAATATCCATGTGGTGTTTGACTATGAACAAAGGCATCGACTTTTGCCATTTCCCCCGCTTCAAAGACCTCAGCATCTGTCGCATCTATTTTACCATAACGGATGTTTTCCAGAATTGAATCGTTAAAAAGCAAAGTGTTTTGAGTTACAAGGCCAATACGACTCCTCAAGTCCTCTTGCTTCGCATCCCGAAGATCTACCCCGCCTATCGTGACTGAACCTGATGCTGGATCGTAGAATCTTAGAAGCAGATTGATCAGAGTACTTTTACCACAACCATTGGGGCCAACTAGCGCAATCCTCTCCCCTTGGCGAATCGTCAACTGTGTGCCCTCTAAAACAGGCACATTCACATTATAGCGGAATGTGACGTCGTTAAAGACAATATCACCGCTTGGAAGCGACACGGGATTATCGGGATCCTTAATTGTCGGTTCTTCTTCTAAGAGCGGAAAGACACGTTCGGCTCCGGCGATGCCTGCTTGAATCGTTCCATAAACATCGCCCAGTTTTCGTATCGGATCTGCAGAAGCGATTAGTAACGCATAGAAAGTCATAATTCCTGCGAAGTCCATAGGCTTTTCGGCCAATCGTACTCCAAAGATATGCGTTTCCTGATTGAGCACTAAAAAACCACCCGCAACGAGTGAGAGGCAAACCATGCCGATGCCCAGCATTTCGTTATTTGATCGTACTAAAGCCCCATACGTCACTAATTTCATCTGCTGGCAATAGACTTGATACGTTTTTTCTTCAAATCGTTTTTTCTCTAGTTCTTCGTTCCCGAAGGCTTTTACCACATGATATCCCTGCATCACTTGGATTACAAAACCTATTAAACTACCATTCACTTCCATCACACGAAGACTGGTACGTTTAATTGATTTCGCTAGTAGTATTAAGAGGAAAGCAGCAATCGGACACACAAGTAACGATAAAATCAATAATCGCCAATTGATATAAGCTGCCCCAATTAAACAGGTAAACATTTTGATGGGTTCACGTATTGACTTTCCCAACAGAATTTGAACAGCGCCGCCAACTGCACCTACATCACCACCCAGTCGGGCAGTCGTGTCACCAGTATCCTTACTCTGCACTTGCCCTAATTTAGAATCGAGCACCTTATCGAAGAATTGTAATTGCAGAGATCTGGTTAACCCAAACGCAACACGAGAAACGAGTGTCATGCTCATTGCCAAACAGAGACATTTTAAGGCCGTACCAATTGCAAGAAAAGCAACAAGGTATAAGAGCGTAATAAAGGGGCTCTTTGGCGCATAAGCATCGATATAAGGCTGGGTACTTTCAACTGTTGCGATCCTTGATCTCCAGCTCGAGATCATCTGATTTTCAATGTCAATTTCACTCTGACTGTCTTCGCCCTTTAAACTAAGTTCGGCGATTTGTTTTTCGCTTTTTTCAATTGCTATTTGGGCGGTTTCTAACTCTTGAGCAGACCATTGATGTAAATTTTGGCCTTTGAAAATTACCTGGGCAAAAGGATAGACAGCCCCAATATTTGCACCCCAGAGTATCCCTACCGCAAAGGAAAAGCAAAAAGATAATAGAATCGACCACTTGTAATTTTTCCAAGCGAGTCGTAATGCGATCCAAAGGTAGTTCATGCTGTATATTCTCGTAAAATCGTGTTTCAACGATTTTGTTCTCATTAGTTCTGATGCAAGCCGGGCGTACAACTAACGTCTTCTGTTAATTCCAGCACCTACCCTGCTTCCTTTCGGTTATTTAAGCACTCAGAAATTACTACCTTAGAACAATGGTGACAAGATCAATTCAGTCTCGATCAACAATTTTGCTAGCATTATTTACATCACAGATAGGGCGTTTATTTAGTAAATAGAGAGCAACGGAATTCGCTGTGCCCGCGTTGAATGCCAATTCAACTGTCCAGCAGTTAGTTATCGATCATTTAAAGACGATCGATTTGATTTTCTGATGAGTTTATATTTTCCTGATTGAGTACGGCAGAAACGTCATCAACCCAATCTTCGACTTCCTCCATCAAATCTGAGTTGAAGCCTTGTTGAGTCCTCGCCAGATTTAATGAAACGTCTGCTAGCATTGCGTCCCATTGATTTAAGATACTTTGGCTCAAATTAGCTTTCGAAGATCGCCCACTATTATTTTCTAGTTGAATGCCTGAATTCGGTAGATCGGTTATCTCAATATCCTTTAGTGCCTCAGAAATCATTGCGATTTTTTCAGAAATTTGATCACTATCAAGTTCGTTTGCTAGCATCTCTGCCTGATTCGGCTCCATGATATTCAATTGAAACTGCTCAGAATCAGAGGAAACTCCATCTGAAACAGAAACCGTAATCACGACTTGGCCAGTAAAATTGTTACCAGGTACTACCGACAGTATTCCATTATTGACCGAAGCTTCGAGCAACATTGCATCTTCTTGTGCATTATTGAGCAGGGCAGGGTTCTCAAAGATCGTACGATCTAGAACTGCAAGCGGTTCTGATTCCCCAAATGCACCATCCCAATAATAGAGTTCTGTCTCGGTTCCGTTATCAAGAATATAAAACCACTGAGAATCGGCCGTTCTCAGAAATTTTTCGCCATATCCATAGGCGTTATATCCATAGTTGGCGTTGAGTAAAAAAGAATCTTCCACAAACTGATACTCTTGATCCAAGGCAAACGCACGTTCATTGGAAATCGCCAAGGCTTTAACCTGATAGGTCAACTCATCTTGGTCAGCGCTGTCGGTTGCTAGTTGGAATGTAAAAGCGCCCTGTCCTGTGATGTGCTGCTGATCATCAATTGAATGCAAGTTCACATCTTGATTCACGACCGTAAAGGTAAACTCTTCAGAAATCACCTCGTCGGTCTGATACGCAGAGACCTGTACTTCAAAAATCCCCACATACAGCGGATCAGTCTGAATCGACAAAATCCCATCGGCATCGATTGCGATGCTCACTCCAAGCATACTAGGGTCAACTGAATCGTGAAGCAGCGAAGGCTGCTCGTACACCGCCGGATCAAACGTAGCAAGTGCCGGATTGCCATCAAACGAACCAGTCCATTGATGCAATTCAGTTTGCCCTTGGTTTAATGTCAGATAATACCAGGCGTAGTTATCGGCTCTCAGATATTTCTCTCCTTGCCCCTGTGCATTCAGACCATAGTTTGCATTAATCAGCCAAGTATCAGCAAACAGCCCCAACTCTTCATCCCAAGCGGACTCCGGTGAGTAAATCGATGCTTCCAGTTTTTCGGCATCTTGTGCGATTTCATACTCAGTAAGATCAAGTGTCCAATTCCCTTGGCCCCGGTATACGATTTGATCTGGAATATTCGCAATTAAATCTAAATCTGGTGTTGTTTCTATCGGATCTGGAACCGTTTCAACAGGAGCAGGGTCTGGTGTTGGTTGTACAGGTGAAGCTTCCAGAACATCTACCGTGAATTTGATCTGATCGTCCGAACTACCATCTGACACGGAAACGACAACATCAATGATTCCGAAGTAATTTTCTGGCGGCGTTAGAAAGAGTACACCATTTTCGACAGACACCTCGACTGCCTGCAATTGATCGCTTGCATTGTGCAACAAGGCCGGATCAGCAAACACGGCCTGGTCCAAGGTCGCAAGATGTGAACTATTTCCAAAACTACCATTCCACTGGAACAGCTCGGTCTGGGTTCCATCGGAAGTCAGATAGTAGTACTGATAAGTTGCGGAACGAATATACTTTTCACTCTGCCCTTGCGTATTGAAGGCATAATTTGACCGGGCCAGATAGTCGTCATGAATAAAATCATACTCGCTATCAAGTTTCGCCAACTCACTTTCGGTGTCTGCCACCGCAGTGACTGTAAATGTTAGTTCATCTCCGTCTGGGTTGATGACTTCTAGATCAAGTTCTAAGCTTTCTTGCCAACTCGAAAGTTGTTGGTCTTCCACCGCTAGAAGCTGCACAGGCGTGTTCGTCACGCTAACTGAAAAAGATTGCATCAACTCTGCTTGCCCATCGGTAGCTGTTACTTCAACAACAAACTCACCTTGGTATGCTTCGTTGATTATTAGCTTCAGTTGATCGGTGGCCTGATCAATCTCAACCGAGACGGGTATATCGGCTGCACCTTCGGCCTGGACAACACTCGCCGAATAAACAATACGGCTTGCATCTCCACCAGAAGCGTTCAACATGACAACCGCTTCTGATTCTGCACCAGAGAGCACTACATCTGCCAGAGGCTCAAATTTCAGTGGAGCAGCAACTTCAAATTTCAAAGCAAATTGATTCAATGTTCCTACATCCGCGACAAATCCATCGGTAACTCGCAACTTCCAGGTGCCGGCAGTACTCATTGAATCAAACGCCGACAGTCCGCCAACTGGACGAAAACGGCCGCTGAACGGGGCATCGGCTGATAGGATGCTACTCCCCGCTTCGTCATCTAAGACGGTGTTTGTAAAATCATCGCTATTTCCACCAATCCCACTGAACAACTGAACAATGGTTCCATCTGGTGCAACTAACGAGACCTCTAAATCGGAAACCCAATCGTGTGAAATATCTAAGATCACGTCCAGATCCGTGATCTGCAAATCTTCTTCAATCACCAATGGAATCTCCATCATTCCATACTGCGGCAACGTGATCGGCCCTTCTTTGACGTAATGTACAACATTGGCCAAATCGGTTTTGAATGAGCCGCTGAACGCAACATTAGGCGAACCATTTTGATCGGCCAAAGCACCAGCCGACAGTTGATATTCGACCGTTTGGTCATCGGCGTTCAATTCTAGGTAATACCGAATAGTTTGCTCATTGACCCATTCGACTTGCGAAACAGTTCCCGTCGACAACTGCAAATCGTCCACCGACAACGATTGCCCATCCACAGGTTCATTCAAATGGAACTCCAGATATCCAGGCAACTCGTCTAATACCGTTCCTTGCGCGATATTAGTTGAAAGCACTTCCAGCTTGATCGAATCATAGAAGAACCGAAGCGACCAAGCATTGGATAATAAGCCATCACCCAAACGTCCGACTGAACCTTGTTCAAGTGAAACCAGTTGCTCGCCTTCCGAGACCATCGGCGTTTCATCAAAGTGAAATGTCACCGTGTATGAATTATTGAGCGTATATCGATTCGCGGACTGACCATTTACCTGAAGATCAGATGCGTCAAGCGAACGAGGGTCAATGGCTGCTGAAAAGGCCAAGGTAAAATCAACCAACGGATTCCCAACCGTCTGCCTTTCTGCAACCGATGCACTTTCAACCACCATGCTCAATTGCCCAAGTGTGCCAGCTGCATTCAGTCGACCACTAGTACTCACAGCACCCTGCAAGGAATCAACAACATCAACACCGCCGAGTATCGCTTGCTTGACTTGATCCATACTAACAGTTGAATTTACAGCATACGCCAATGCGATCACGCCTGAAACATGCGGCGTTGCCATGCTGGTTCCACTGAATGAGGCATATCCGCCGCCAGGCACAGTGCTAAGAATATCAACACCCGGTGCAGCAAGGTCTACCGATGTGGCTCCATAGTTGCTGAACGATGCAAGTTGATCATTATGATCTGTGGCAGCGACTGAAATGACATTATCTAACCCGTAACCAGCAGGGTACTGCGGCGCTGTGTCGTTGTTGGTGCCCATGTTTCCGGCAGCGGCGACAAACAAAATATCTGCATTGCCACTCGCTTCAATCGCGTTGTATAACGCCTGACTGTAATCGCCCCCGCCCCAACTGTTGTTAGTCGCTACAATATTCACGCTATACAGAGATTTCATCATCGTGGCGTAATTCAATGCACGAATGGCGTCCGAAGTACTTCCCGATCCATCCGCACCCAGAAATTTGAGCGCCATGACCGAAGCATTGGGTGCTACTCCACTAATTCCAGTGCCATTACCTGCCGCGGCTGCAATGGTGCCTGCGACATGCGTTCCATGGCTGTTGTCATCCATCGGGTCACCATCGTTGTTGATAAAATCAAATCCATGAATATCATCCACGAACCCATTGCCATCGTCATCAATCCCATTGCCGGCAATTTCACCAGGGTTCACCCAAATGCTTGAAATGAGATCCGGATGCGTGTAATCAATTCCGGTATCAATCACGGCAACCACATACTCGGATGCACCAGTCGTTATTTCCCAGGCCTCCGTCGCATCGATATCAGCATCAACGGTTCCGCCAGATTGCCCGGTGTTATTCAAGCCCCAAAGTGAATTAAACTCGGTATCATTCGGCACCGTATGATTCGGTAATAACGCGTTCGGTTCAAAAGACTCAACCACATCATTCTGGTTTAACCACTGTGAAACGGCCTGCATTTCAGAATTCATAGTTTTGAGCAAAATCTGTCCACTCAGCCCTAGACCCGATATGACTTCAAATTGAACATCGCCAGGGTTCAATAGACTTGCGACTTCACTCAAAGAATTAATTGTCGCGGAGACACCGACATCAAGCTGCACAATCCATTCATCTAGGTAGACCGCTAACGCGGTATCATTCCACTGAACCCGCGATGTCGACTCAGCCAGAGTTGAACTACCCAGCGTGATTTTCTCTTGCGAAGATTCCGTCAGTTGCTCGAACCAAATTGGCGAAAGAAATCGATCTTCCGATTCAGTAGCATCAAACAACTCAACACCCAAGTCGGCCGCCATGAGATCGCGGACTTCAAGTGTTTCGATCTGGATTTGAGTTCGATAAGATCGTGAGACTGCACTACGCGAACTTTTCTTCGTCTTAGGCTTGGGCTGATTGATCCGATATCGCCCTAGTAAACTCATCGATAGTTTTCCTTACATCTCTTCGGAAAGACAAGCGGGGTGTCTTTCGCAGTGCTGAGATGTTCTTTTATGGGTAGGTGGTAGTGGAGGATGGACTGAGGCAGGAACTAAAATAATTGGCGACTCTGGTTACAATTCCACTCGGGTGCCACTGGCTTCGCCAGTGTGAAGTGTAATAACTCTCTTTGTGTCTAAGAGATTTTGAACGATATCGAATTGAGTTATTTCAGCCAGTTATTTTTCACTGTTAAATACCGACTTGAATTGAATGACGAAATGATTTTTAACCTAACTACACTTCAACACTGGCGAAGCCAGTGGCACCCAAAATTCAAATCCTGGATTAAACCGCAACTGCAAACCGGCCTTAAAGTGAAGCGATAAGTAAACTTAGGTCATAGTTCTTAGCCCCGAATGTCACTGCTACCGGGTTCCTTGAAGATAATTAGGTCGATTGAATCACTTGAAACAGTTATTGCGACAATTCCTCCACAACCGGGCAGAACCCAATCTAAGAAGTGAAATCTGATTTGAAGCCATCATTTCTGCTTTGCCACCTTATTCACTAACAGCAATAAATACCCATAAGTCGTATTACATCAAGGACTTATATGACAACCAGAAGTGCGGCCTGGGTAATCCAAGATTAATTCACCTTGCCGACTGTCACTTGATTTCAGTAGACTCCCCAAAATTTTGTGAAACCCAGAACTTGGGTAAAACGTCTCACATGGTGTACAACTTGATTAGCGAGTTGGACATTGTCCGATCTGGAAATCGTTATGAACTCATTACTTCTAATCTGCTCTTCCCTATTTCTCGGTGCCCAGGCAGATGTGCCTGCGGCAGACACCGTGGTCGTATGCCCACCGGCATATCTGGAAGCAATGCAACCTTGGTTTGATCATCGTGCAAAGCAAGGGCATGAAATTGAGTTGATTACAGAGACCGAATCAAAAGAAAAAATCAAAGCCGCAATTCGCAAAGTGGCCGAGCTTGGGAAGTTGAAATTTATTCTCTTAGTAGGCGATGTTGACACTCACAGTTCACCAGCGACCTCTACGACTGCGGTAACAGAAATCGGCAGCGGAATTCTTTCTCCGGCTGTCGTCCCAACTCACATTGAAGAAGCGGTCGTCAACGTACACTTTGGTTCTGAACCCCAGTTTGCCACCGACAATTGGTATGCCGATCTTGATGGCGACAAACTGCCAGACTATGCCATTGGTCGCCTTTCAGTCAAAACGGCCGATGAACTAAAAGTTGTGGTTCAAAAAATCTTGAAGTACGAAATTAACCCGCAGCCCGGTTTATGGCAACGGAAAATCAATCTAGTCGCCGGCGTCGGCGGCTTTGGCAGAGCGGCCGATACAATGATGGAATCGATTACCAAAAAGTTTCTCACCGATGAAGTCCCCGCGCATATTCAAACCACAGTTGCCTATGGAAGTTGGACAAGTCCGTACTGCCCCGATCCACGAGAGTTTGGTGATGAAGCAATTCGGCAACTCAATGAAGGCAGCCTGTTCTGGATCTACATCGGCCATGGACAACGGCAGTATTTGGATTTCGTTCGCGTCCCTGGTGCTTATTATCCTATTATGACCGAACGTGACGTGACTCGATTACGTTGTGAGACGATGCCTCCGATTGCGATTTTTCTTTCGTGTTACACTGGTGCTTTTGACGAACCGCACGACTGTATTGCGGAACAGATGCTACGACAAGCAGGGGGCCCTGTTGCATGCTTTAGCGGTTCTAGAGTCACCATGCCCTACGCCATGAGTGTGATGGGCACAGAGATGCTCAGAGAATACTTTGACAATCAACATGAAACTCTAGGAGAGTTATTGCTTCACACAAAACGAGCCATGGTCAGTTCCAAAGACACCACCGGCAATCGAAAGATGCTCGACATGCTGGCCAGAATGGTGAGCCCCAAGCCAGAGCTACTTAAAGAAGAACGTCTGGAACACGCACAACTATTTAATCTCATCGGTGATCCGCTGTTACGACTGCCACGGCCACTTACCACGGAAGTGTCGACCGTGAAAACGGAACTTGCCGGAAAGCAGTTAGAAATCTCTATCACTTCACCCATCGCAGGAAAATGTCATCTCGAACTCGTTTGCAATCGAGATCAAATGACTTTCAAGCCAGAGCTACGCAAGAAGTATGATTCAAGCGAAGATTCACTGGCAAAATACAACCAAACCTATCGACGAGCCAACGACCTGAGATGGAGCTCAAAAATTATCGATCTCGAACAGGGAACATCGACTGCCACCCTAGAAATCCCGGATCACTGCCGCGGGAAATGCCATGTGCGTATCTTCATCGAAGGAAAGACGCAATGTGCTACTGGATCGTGCGAACTGATCGTCAGAGCACAACCAGAAAGTTAATGCGAAGGATTGTCCCCCAATCCTCTCCTATCACTCATTAACGCGAATTTCACTTACTCAGTCAGTGTGTCACGGTATTAAGCTTGTTGTAACAACTGATTTTAAACGACTCGATTTCAAGTTTCAGTCTCCTCTTCACAAGCCGTTTGAGATATAATACAAGTTATAAATCAAAGTAAACTTCCCACCTTGGAAACTCCCTCCCTAAAATAATTTTGATTATCGCATCTGAATCTAAAGGATTCATTATGACTTCTCATGTTTTTCATAAAGCTTGTCTGTTCCCAATTTGCATGGCAGCACTCGTCTGCTTTTCAACAACAACATTTGCAGATGATGCAGTCGATTACAGCCGAGACATTCGCCCACTGCTCTCGAATAATTGTTATCACTGTCATGGGCCGAATGAACAAGACCGCGAGGGTGGCTTTCGTTTAGACCAGTTAGAGAGCACACTCGCCGAGGCCGACTCTGGCGAACATCCGATTGTGCCAGGCAATCTCGAAAAGAGTGAAATCATTCGTCGGATTATGAGTACCGACCCCGACGAAATGATGCCGCCACCAGAATCGAACAAAAGTTTGAAACCCAAAGAAATTGAAAAGATCAAACAGTGGGTCACAGAAGGTGCCAAGTGGCGAGACCATTGGGCCTATATTCCGTTAGAAAAATCAGAAGTCCCAACTGCCATCGATGCCAACTGGGGCATCAACCCGATCGACAACTTTATTGCCCAACGCCTTGACCAGTCTGGGCTGACGCCTGCGGCACCGGCAAACAAAACCCGACTGATTCGACGGATCACGTTTGATTTAACTGGTCTGCCTGCGACACTTGCCGAAGTCGACGCTTTCTTAAAAGATGATTCACCTACCGCTTATGAAAAAGTGGTTGATCGACTTTTACAGTCAAATCACTACGGCGAACACATGGCTCGTTTCTGGCTTGATGCCGCGCGTTATGGCGATACCCACGGATTGCATCTTGATAATTATCGTGAGATGTGGCTTTACCGCGATTGGGTCGTGAACGCCTTTAACAGCAATATGCCCTACGACCAGTTCACAACAGAACAATTGGCCGGCGATCTGATACCTGACGCCACAGAAGATCAAATAATTGCTACCGGGTTTAATCGTTGTCATGTTACCACCAGTGAAGGCGGTTCCATTGCCGAAGAAGTCTACGTGCGAAATGTGGTCGACCGCGTGGTTACCACCGGCACCGTATTCATGGGCGTATCGTTTGAGTGCTCGCGTTGTCACGATCATAAGTATGATCCATTCACGATGAACGATTTCTATTCGATGTTTGCCTACTTCAACAGCATGGATGGCAATCCCTTAGATAAAAACATCAAAGACCCGGCACCCATTTATCGTCAAATACCTCAAGCGGGTCGTGATGAAATTGCAAAACTAAAAACTGAAACCGAAACAGCCCAGCAAGCGATCAAAGATTATCTTGCCAAAATTGAATATGTAGAGCCGGAAGAATCTACCGATGCTATTGCCAATGAACCGACCGAAGTGGTTTGGATCGATGACGGGCTACCCGAAGGCGCCAAAGGGGAAGGCAACTCGCCATGGGAATGGACTGAGGAAAAGGAATTGGTCTACAGCGGTAGTCAAGCATCAACACGCACCGCCACCGGGTTAAGCCAACATTTTTTCACCGGAGCGAAGACCCCACTTGTCATCTACGAAGGCGACAAGCTATTCACTTATGTCTATCTCGACCCGAAGAATCCGCCCAAAGAAATCATGCTTCAATGGAATGATGGCAACTGGAATCACAGAGCCTATTGGGGTGGAAATCTTATCGACTGGGGAACCGATAACTCCGCAAGCCGCAAGCGAAAAGGGGATTTACCTGAACTCGGTAAATGGGTTCGTCTGGAAGTCCCGGCCTCGGAAGTAGGGCTTAAAGTCGGAGCAAAAATCAACGGCTGGGCCTTTACTCAGTTCGACGGAACCGTCTATTGGGACAAAGCGGGCATCGTCACCCGAGAAGGTCGCCCTAAAGAGTATCGCTCGCTCAAATCATGGATTGCCGAAGTGAAGAAATCGAAGCCCGCCTCGATTCCGAAAAACATTTCTGAATTAATCAAGAAAGCGGATGACAAACAAACCGAAGCTGACCTGAAAAAGATCACATCCTACTTCGTGGAAAACATCTTCCAAGATACGAAGGAAACATTTACCCCGCTACAGAAAACCATCAAGAAAAACAATGAGCGAACTGCACAGATCACCAAGGCTTCGCCCACCACATTAATTTTCAAAGAAACCGCAGAACCCAAAGAAGCTTTCATACTAACCCGAGGAGAGTACGATCAGAAAGGGGATGCAGTGACTAGATCAACTCCCGAATCGCTGCTGTCGTTTCCAGAAGGAGCGCCGAATAATCGACTGGGCCTAGCTCAATGGTTACTCGATCCGAAACACCCTTTGACTTCCCGAGTTGCAGTCAACCGTTTTTGGCAACAGTTCTTCGGCACTGGAATTGTAAAAACATCCGAAGACTTTGGGTCGCAGGGTGAAGTCCCCTCGCATCCTGAATTACTCGATTGGATGTCAAAGCAGTTCATTGATAGCGACTGGGATATCAAAGCCACCATGAAACAAATTGCCATGTCGGCAACTTACAGGCAGTCATCAGATATTACGCCGGAACTCTACAAACTAGACCCCGAAAATCGCCTGTTAGCTCGTGGCCCCCGCTATCGCTTAGATGCAGAGATGATAAGAGACCAAGCCTTGCATGTCTCCGGCTTACTCTCAAGCAGTTTGGGTGGTCCAAGCGTCAAACCACCACAACCCGATGGTCTGTGGCTGGCAGTTGGCTACTCAGGAAGTAACACAGTACGATTCAAACCAGATACTGGTTCTGAAAAAGTTCATCGCCGAACGCTTTACACTTTCATCAAAAGAACATCCCCACCGCCTCAGATGACTACGTTTGACGCCCCTTCGCGTGAGGCCTGTATCGTTCGACGAGAACGCACGAACACTCCAATGCAAGCACTACTATTGATGAATGACCCGCAATACATCGAATCGGCCCGTGGGTTAGGGCAACGTGCTATTCTGGAAGGTGGAGAGGATACGGCCAGTCGTATCGATTTCATTTTCCGAACCTGTACTGCACGACACCCAACTACTAGTGAAGCAGATGAACTCACTCAGCTATTGAAAGACAACCGAACTACTTTTGAGAAAAACCCGGAAGCCGCAACAAAACTAATTTCGATTGGTGAGTCCGTTGCCAACAAAGACATCAATCCGGCTGAACTTGCTGCTTGGACCATGCTGGGTAACTTAATGCTCAACCTGGACGAAGTCGTCTCAAAGAACTAATTCAATTTCAACTTAAACTATTTTTTCATACGGAGAATCGCGATGGATCCTCGCCGCGAATATCTACAAACCATTACTCGCCGCCACTTCTTTCAACAAGGGGCACTCGGGCTTGGCACTGCCGCCTTGGCTTCGATGCTACCTGAGCGAGCACAGGCCGCAACAAACGGTCCGCAAGCAGTCGGTGGGCTGCCGAACCTACCCCACTTTGCTCCAAAAGCAAAGCGGGCCATTTACTTGTTTATGGCAGGCGCTCCCTGTCAGATGGACATGTTTGATTACAAGCCCACCATGAATGATTGGTTCGACAAAGATTTGCCTGAGTCGATTCGCAATGGTCAACGCTTAACCACGATGACCTCGGGCCAAAAACGCTTTCCGATTGCCCCCTCGAAATTTAAATTCAAACAACATGGCAAGTCAGGTGCTTGGGTTAGCGAACTTCTGCCCAACACGGCAAAAATGGTGGATGACCTTGCCATCATTAAAAGCTTGAACACCGAAGCCATCAACCATGACCCGGCCATCACTTACATTACCACAGGCCACCAACTGCCAGGGCGTGCTTCGCTGGGTTCCTGGTTAAGTTATGGGCTAGGGTCGATGAACCAAGACTTACCTTCGTTTGTCGTGATGACACCTAAGTGGTCCGGTCGCCAACAAGCTCAGGCGCTTTACAATCGATTATGGGGCTCAGGTTTTCTCGCTTCCAAATATGCAGGCGTATCGCTTCGTAGCAAGGGCGACCCGATTCTCTTCCTATCGAACCCCGATGGCGTCGATGCTCAGACACGCCGCCGGATGCTCGATTCATTAAGCAAACTGAATCAGAATACATTCGACCAAATTGGAGATCCTGAAACCCAGTCTCGCATTGCCCAATACGAGATGGCATTTCGTATGCAGACTTCGGTGCCAGGATTGACGGATATCACTGATGAACCAAAGAACATTCTCGACATGTATGGCCCTGATGTCACCGATCCAGGCAGCTTTGCTTCGAGTTGTTTATTGGCCCGGCGGATGGTGGAACGGGACGTTCGATTTGTCCAGATATTCCATCGCGGCTGGGATCAACATGGAGATGTTGCTGGCTCATTGCCCAAGCAGTGTAAAGATATCGATCAAGCCTGCTGGGCGTTGGTTCAAGATCTAAAACAACGCGGAATGCTTGAAGATACCTTGGTCGTATGGGGTGGCGAATTTGGCCGAACCGTTTATTCGCAAGGTAAATTGACTAAAGAAAATTATGGCCGCGACCATCATCCTCGCTGCTTTACAACATGGATGGCAGGCGGCGGCATCAAACCAGGCATGGTTCATGGCGAAACCGACGAGTTCAGTTACAACATTGTCAAAGACCCTGTCCATATCCACGATATGAATGCAACGATCTTAGACAGACTAGGCATTGACCACAAACGACTGACCTACAAAGTGCTGGGACTCGATACCCGTTTAACTGGTGTGGAAGATCACGGCCCTGTGAAAGAATTATTGTTGTAAGCAACACAATCTATAATTCTCTGAGACTACAAAAAAACGACCGTCAACATTTTAATGCTGACGGTCGTTTTTAGTTTTCAACTATTGAACCAGCCTATTTTGCACTGCTGATGTATTCAGTTTTCTTTTCTACGTTGAGTTCATCTAGCAACTGCTGTTTTCTATTTATTGAGTTCACCATTTGCGTTTCAAACTCATATGAATTCAAGTGACGCATCTTTGAAGTCAGTTGCTCGATAGCCGGTTGAAGCAACATGAGTTCTCCCATACCTGACCGCAATTGGTTCGATGAATTCAAGACGGTAGACATCGCTATATTCAAGTTCTGAATCATCTTCACCTGATCAACTAGTGAATCAGCACAGTCATCCAAATCCATTACTTGATCATTAATAATGTTGATTTTATAGAGATTCTCTTCGGCTTTAATCAATTTTTCATCTTGAGCACCCAAGTGTTCGCAAATCCATAGTAGTTCATCCAAATTTGCGAAAGCCTTGACTGCTGACGCACGATTTTCGATCAATAGATTGTGAACTTGATTTGCTTTTTGCAATGTTTTTTCGGTCGACTCTAAGGTCACTTCCAAGGCAACCACTTTAGGTGCAAGTTGCTGCTGTCTCGTGATCAGGCTTTCGACTTGATTCATCGACTGTTGAGTTTCTTCAAGAGTAAAGGCAATCTCTTGAATTCTAGCTTGATTTGAACCTAACGATTCAATGGCACGTCGAGTCGCATCTGCACTTGAGGCCATGACAAACACATCATTCTCAAGTTGTTTATGAGCTTCGATTGTGGCTACTAGTTCAGGAATCACACATTGTTGATTTACAACTTGATTGTGCAATCCTTCAATAATATCAAGCGTTTCATTGGCAACCGCAACGGTTTCTGTTTGACCATTGATACGGTCGATTAAGCTATCGACATCATTTAAAGTTTCATGCACATCCGAAACACGTTGTTTCGATTCGCTCAACAATCCTGCTTGCGAGTCGATTTGTTTCAGTAACGACTGCATTTTAAAAGCCACTGCATTCACGGAACTAATTTTTGAATCAAGCCCCGAGATGGTTCTTTTCAGGCTGTCGATTTCACGCATGGTGCGAGAAGCCTGAGTGAACAAGTGCTTTTGCTCTTCCAAATTGGCAAGTAACGTGTTTGCCTTTTTAGAAGAGTCCTCGAATGCCGTAAGTTTGTTCACCGCCTTACGAGATTCATAGATTTCATCTTTTAGTCCGTCCATCTCGGCAAGCATATTACTTTGCACGTAGAACAAACTTCCTGCCGCACCAGCGGCAGTTCCAATCATCAGAAAGAGAAAGGCAACAAATCCAGCATTTTGTTGCATCCAGGTGGGGTCAGAATCGTTATGATCCGAATAATTATTTGGGGCAGACATAAATTTCCTCCGTGTCTTAACCGGCTATCCTTGGTAAAGTTTCCGTACTTATCTTATCGAGTCCTATCCCCGAATTAGTAGAGTCAACCTAAGCCGAAAAGTAGAGGTTTCTACGCGGCCAGATGCACAGGCTGAACAACCGACACAAGGCGAACGATAGAGAATATCCAGATATTGTGGCATCAATTCACTGATCAGCAAGAACGCGATGACTGATGGAATTAGTATATCCCGCATGGCTTAACATCAATTACCGATTTACATCATAAACGCAAAAGAGGCTTCCCTAAAAAGAGAAGCCTCTTGCATTTTTTTCAGTAAAGAAAGACTTATTAGCTTTTACCAGGATCTTTGCCACCGACCCAAGGGCCAGCTAAAGACATGTAATCAGGCTCTTCTAATACCGAACCATGATCGCCCGCAGTCCAACCAGCGATATGTTTTGGTTTGGCTCGGGCATGAGAAAGTTTTTCCCAGCCTTTGGCCCAACTACTATCACCATCGCTGACAGTCATCGTCTCGGAGTCAAAGTGATAGACTTTGCCTTCACGATAACTCATGGCACCCAGCAATACGGTGACAATCGCGGCAGCACCCAAGTCTGGAGGATTGTTACAGGCTTGAGGATCGTTGGCTTCCATCGCGTCAACCCAGTTCTTGAAGTGAGCATAGGTTGTGTCTTTCACAACTTCTGCTGGAATCATCTCATCTTTCAACTTACTATTGCGTGTCACTTGAGGGCGTTCAGGAATATACTTGAATTCGCTGAATTTTTCACCGGTTCCAAATTCAAACGAACCAAAGTGACCACGGATAGTCTGTAGAATCGGGGTGTTTTGCACACACATCGATGCGGTGACCAAGCCTTGGACTCCTTCGGGGAAGTCGGCAACCACGGTTGCCACATCAGGCACATCGCGGCCATCATATTCCAAGAATATCCCACCGGCTCCGACAACACGACCAGGGAATCGCAAACCTGTTGCTTTTAACATGCTAGTGGTGCGATGAACGAATAGATCCGTAAACATACCTGACCCAAATGGCCAGAAACGACGCCATTGTGCATACACTGCACGGTCAAATGGTTGATCATCAGCCAGGCCTTCTTCGGTGCCTAACCAGAGCTTCCAATTGATATTTTTGGGATTCATGTTCTCGTTGAGCTTGTAAGATCTCCACTGACCTTGAGCCGAATTACGGAAAAACTCCGTTTGGTACTGCAAGACTTTTCCCAGTTTTCCATCTTGGAGCATCTTGTTGACATTTTTCCAAAGTGGCAAACTGGTCGACTGCACACCAACCTGCATGACCAAGCCCGATTCTTTCCAGGCTTTAGCAACATCCAAGGCTTCTTGAACGAATTTGGTCATCGGTTTTTCGCAGTAAACATGCAAACCAGCTTTCAAGCAATCAAGCGTTTGCTTGGCATGCCAGTGATCAGGAGTTCCGATGCAGACCGCGTCGAGATCCTCTTTTTCGATCATATCGCGGTAATCTTCGTACTTTGTCGGCTCGTTGCCATTGGTGCTCTTGATATGATCGGCAGCACGGTCTCGATGTTCGTTGTAGACATCGCAAACCGCAACAAGCTGGATATTTCGTCCTTCAGCGGCAAGTTTGCTCAATGTTTGGACATGTGCTCTAAAACCACGTCCTCCAGGCCCAATAAATCCAATCCTTATCGGATCTGTTGATGGGGCTGCTTGGGCTTGCTTCGTTTCAGTCATCACTGCACCCAAAGCTCCGGCAGCAATCGCGGTTGCACTTGAATTTTTCAAAAAAGACCGTCTTGAGACAGAATCAGGTGCTGTAGACTCTGGAGTCACATTATCTGGCATAATCGTTTTACCTTTGGTTCAATAAATGAGTTGGATTCCTGCTTCGGAGGAAATCGCTTCCCAAAATTGCATATAAGCAGGAATCTACGAAAGATAGGTACAAAATTATAGCAGAAATGCCCAAATACTGCCAAATCAGATACCGAGAAAATCCAACCCTGTCAAACAATTCCTCAAGTAAAGTTGCTACTTTTGTCTGGCATGCTGGTATTTAAGAGCCAGCAACGATAAACTGAGACCCAGATTCTATTGAAAAGATACCTCAGGAGCTTTAGGAAATGCGTGTTTCTAAAAACACAGTTGTCGCGTTTGATTACGAGTTGACCGACAGTGAAGGCCAGCTAATTGATAGTTCTGCCGACGATCAACCGCTGAGTTATCTGCATGGCTACGGTTCGCTTATCCCTGGCATGGAACAAGCTCTCAATGAACATGGCGAAGGCGACAGCTTCACCGTAACGATTCCTCCTGAAGAAGCTTACGGCGAATACGACGATGAACTATTGCTGGAACTAAGCCACGATAATTTTGAAGAAGCAGAGACCCTGGCAACTGGGGATCATCTCATTCTAGAAACCGATGACGAAGGTGATCTAGAAGTGACAGTGGTTGAGGTCCGTGAAACGGGAATCGTGGTCGATGGCAATCATCCATTAGCCGGAAAGACTTTAAACTTTCAAGTCAAAGTCCAATCGATTCGCAAGGCAACCAAAGAAGAGATCGAACACGGCCATGTCCATGATGGCACCGAAGAGCATTAATTCGGTCTCCCATCATTGTCTTCACTCATTCATCAAACGTGCTTTTTCTTCGCAAGATATGATGGTAGTGCTGCGCAAACCGGTGAGATTCATCTCGCACATATTGCAGCAACCGCAAGGCATACGAGTGCTTGCTCAGTTTGAGCGGCTCTGGATTGCCTGGCCTGTAGATTTCCTCATCTCGCTTGGCTAATGAAATCACGGTAGGTGGCTCGATCTGCATGTTTTTAAACGCAGCCATGGCCGAACTCAATTGACCTTTGCCACCATCGATCAGCAAGATATCAGGGAACGACTCGCCACTGTCTTGCAGCTTGCGAAATCGACGCGCCACTACTTCATGAATACTGGCATAATCATCGATCCCAGTCACACTACGAATTTTATAACGCCGATAGCCGGGCTTAAACGGCAGTCCATCAATAAACTGAACCAAACTGGCCACTGTTTCTCCACCGCCAAGATGTGCGATATCGACGCCTTCGATGGTTCGCGGCGTTTTATCGAGTTTAAGAACTTGGCGTAAACCGGCCAACCCTTTCTTCGGATCAACATAAAAGACTTCCGGCTGGGCATGCGATTCCAATTCACCCCGTTCATCGAGCCGATTCAACATTTGAATTTCGTCACGCAGTTTGGCCGCCTTTTCAAACTCTAAGTTCTTGGAAGCCTCCAGCATCTCGTCTTCCATTTGCTTCAGCAGCCGACTTTGATTCCCTTCCATGAACATATGTAAACGACGAATGTCTTTGCGATACTCTTCCTTCGATATCCGCAAGTTACAGGGGGCCGTGCATTGATCGATACTTGCTAACAGACAGGGACGAAACCATTTCCAACGTTCGTCTGACTCTTCAATGTCTAAACTGCATGTCCGAAATTTAAAGATACGCTGAAGTACCTGAATTGCACCTCGCAATGCCGCAGCATTCGGGAAGGGCCCATACAGTTTCGCGTTTTTATCTTTGGGCTCTCTAGTAAACTCCACTCTCGGAAAGTCTTCTCGTTGCGAGATCATCAAGTACGGAAAGGTCTTGTCGTCCTTCAAATTCTTGTTGTACTTGGGTTGGATGTCTTTGATCAGTCGAGATTCAACCAATAACGCATCGACCTCACTCTCGCAATCCATGAAATCCGCATCGGCGATTTCATGTACCCAATACCCGGTTCTTTGATCCGTAGCAGCATCCGCATTGAAATAGCTGCTGGCCCGAGATCGCAAGTTGATTGCCTTACCCACATAAATCACACGGGCTTTATCGTCTTTAAAAAGATAGACGCCCGGCGTTGTCGGAAACTTGCGTACTTTATCACCAGCCAGCGTAAACGCTAAATGCTCTTGCGCAGCCGGGGGCTGATTCGCAGAAGCATCACCTTTACCACGTCGTTCGTCGGAAGAATCGTCAGGAGTCGACATAAAGCCTAAGTACCGTTCTCTACACTAAACCGAAGCGGCAAACTGTTTCAAGTCATTCTCAAATGCATCCAACCGCTCTTGCATTTCATCTTGAGTGACATCCAACAAGGCGAGTTGCTCTGGTGCAACATAGGTAAACATATAGAACTTCACCTTCGGCTCTGTGCCTGAGGGTCGAACTGCAACGTAGTTTCCTTCTTCCAGATCAAGGATGACCATGTCGCCAACGGGGCCTTCTAGTGGAGACTGCGTTCCATCTGGTGCAACCACAACACCATTGGCATAATCACGAGCCGCGACAAGCTTCAATCCGCCCACGGTTTGTGGTGGTTCGGCACGGAACTTGGCCATTAGTTTTTTCATGTTGGCCATGCCTTCTGAACCTTCCATCTGTTGATTCAAGAGTCGCTCTGCATGATAACCATGCTGCCACCACAAGGCTTCAATCTTCTCATGCAGTGTCTGCCCTTCGGCTTTACACTTGGCGGCTAGTTCGGCGAACAACATAGTGGCTACCACTGCATCTTTATCTCTTGCATATTGACCCACTAAGTATCCGTGTGATTCTTCACAGCCAAATACAAACTTCTCTGGACCATGTTCATCCATAGCCCCGCCAATCCACTTGAAACCGACCAGCAAGTTACCAAAAGTCTTCACGCCATAACTCTCAGCAATTCGGCGGACCATTTCGGTCGTTACCAGGGTCTTTACCACATAGTGGTCTGAACTGAGTGAACCGGCCGCTTTGCGTTGTTCCAACACATAATCGGCCAGCAGTACAGCAATTTGATTTCCGGTGAATGTTCGCCATTCCCCTTGTAAATCGGAAGTCACAGGTGCCGCACACCCCAATCGATCACAATCAGGGTCGGTGGCCATAATCAATTCGGCATTCACCTCTTTGGCCCGTTCAATAATCGCATCGAAAACTTTCACATTCTCAGGATTCGACACATGACCTGGCACGTTGGGAAAGTCACCGCTTAATTCGGCATGTGGCCCAAACACCTCAACATCTTGAAAACCATCGCCTGCTAAAGCCGGCACAACACCCGATGCCCCGACGCCATGCAAAGGAGAATAGATAATTTTCAAATCACGAGGCCCACCTAGCTGCTGGGCTTTGACTTCTCCCAAGAATGCAGCGTCCACTTCCTGTGTACAAATCTGCACTTTTCCATCGGCAACCGCGGCATCAAACTCAACGTCAATTGTCAGTTGATCGGTGTTCATCACGCGATCAATAATCGCTTTGTCGTGCGGTGGCATAACCTGACCACCGGTCGACCAGTAAACCTTCACTGCGTTATCACTCGGCGGGTTGTGACTGGCGGTGACCATGATGCCGCAACTACATTTTTTATAACGCACCGCGAAAGACAGCTCAGGCGTGCTGCGGTAATCGTCTAAGAAATAAACCGTGAAACCCTGGGAGACCATAATACAAGCGCAAAGTTCAGCGAATTCGCGTGAACGATGTCGGGTGTCATACGCGATGGCACAAGAGAGTTCGCCTGAAACACTTTCTTTGACATACGTGGCCAACCCTTGGGCACTTTCGCCAATGGTCCGTTCATTGATAGCATTCGATCCAAAAGGGTACATGCGCCCGCGACGGCCACCGGTGCCAAAGGGAATGATTGTCCAAAAGGCATCATCCAACGCTTGCCACTTTTCGGATTCTACATGCTCGGCAATCTGCGACGCATATCGAGCATACCTTGGCTCGGTTAACCAGATCTTGATATTCTCAACTGCTGAGTCAGTCACCTTTCCCGCAGTGTTTGCTATACTTATTTTTTCTAGAGTTGCATCAAGATCAAATTGGGTTGCCGCGTCGCTCATGTTGTCTCCAAGTAATAAGCTATAGTATTTGAACCTTTAATTGTACGATTTTTAGAGCAATGTCATCAATCGGGCACCTGTGTTCTTTTTGAAGCAAGCTGGGAGTGCATTGGCAAGCAATTCTCCGTATATTGGGCAGATTCTACCGTTTAAACCGAGTGATCATCAAGGAAACAGATAGTGGACCAGCCAATTATCAGCGTATCAGGATTAAGAGGAATTGTTGGGCAATCTCTCTCACCACAACTTGTGATTCGATATATTGCCGCTTTCTCACAGAATATCCCACCTGGGCCCATCTTACTCGGCACTGACGGTCGCCCCAGCGGGCACTTACTGGCTGAGATCATACGCGGATCACTAGGCATGCTCGGGCGAGACGTCGTTTACGCCGGAGTCTGTGCCACTCCAACGGTCGGCGTGTTAACCAGAGAGCACAAGTGTGCCGGAGCAATTCAAATTTCGGCCAGCCATAACCCGCCTGAATATAATGGTCTGAAACTCATGGGCTCTGATGGCCGCGTGATTTCAGCGATTGAAGGGGAAGAAGTTCTAAAATCCTACAGCAATGATGAAGCAACTTGGGTCGACCATTCCAAGATCGGCCAAAGCCAGAATTGTGAGGACACAATTTCTGCCCACTGCCAACTTGTGTTAGATCGAGTTGATGTTGAGAAGATCAAACAGAAAAACTTTAATGTCTTGCTAGATTCCAACGGCGGAGCGGGCAGTATTCTAGGAAAGATTCTCCTAGAAAAGCTCGGCTGCACAGTCACCACACTAGGTGATGGAGCGGATGGCAACTTTCTGCATCGACCAGAACCTACTGCTGAAAACCTAGTTGATGTTGGCAAAAAAACAACGGAACTCGGCGCAGACATCGGTTTCTGCCAAGACCCTGATGCGGATCGTTTGGCGGTGATTGACGAAACGGGAAGATACATAGGCGAGGAATATACACTGGCCCTGTGTCTTGAAAATGTGCTGGCGAAGACCCCAGGCCCAGTGGTAACCAACTGTGCGACCAGCCGGATGAATCAAGACATCGCAGAAAAATATGGTTCTGAATTTCATCAATCCAAAGTAGGCGAAGCCAACGTCACAGGGTTAATGAAAGAAGTTAGTGCAGTCTTCGGCGGCGAAGGAAACGGCGGCCCCATTGATCCGCAAGTCGGTCTGATCCGCGATAGTTTTGTCGGCATGGCCTACACTCTTGACCTAATGGCCAGCCGCCAACAACCCATTAGTCAACTGGCTAATGCCCTGCCCCGCTACGAAATCATCAAGAGCAAGGTGACCGTTCCCAAAGAACAAATCCCGGCCGCAATTGATGCAATCGAAGCTCATTTCTCAGAAGCCAAGTCCAATCGAGAAGACGGACTGCGACTCGACTGGGACGACCGCTGGTTATTAATCCGTGCCAGTAACACGGAACCAATTGTTCGTGTCATAGCCGAAACAAAATCGGCCCAATTATCGACCCAATTGTGCGAAGAAGCGGCCCAAGTGATCGAGAAACTCTGATTCAACCAAACAATGGCAATGTTTTGACATTTCTAAGTGAACTCCACAGAACACTTTTTGCTACGGCCTCTAAAAATCTATAAATAGAGTGTTTTCTTGTCCTGAGAACCTATTAAAATCGAGCCTGCTTGCAGTCGGTCGTTGATTATTGTGCGTCATAAATCAATCTCAAGCAAACGAAAAATAAATCACGCCAAGGCGCCAAGGCGCAAAGAAGGATTGAAGCAAAACCTCTTCGCGTCTTCGAGGCTTCGCGTGAGAATCTTTTTTTTCGACAAGATGCACATGATTTACAGGATGATATCTGAACTCATACGATCCTGTTTATCCTGTAGCCGGATTCGTTAGAATTCGGTTTTTCGGCATTGAGGGTTCTCTGAAGTCTAACGACTTCAGCTACGTATGATTCTCGCTTGTGATTGTTGTTTTATCTTATATTTAAAACTTTTTCCTTCGTGTCTTCGTGCCTTGGTGGTAATCTCTCTTCTTCCGTCCTTGGCGCCTTGGCGTGAGACATTTTTTGAAGGAATTTATGCCGACATTATTGTCGGGCATAAGGTTGAAAGCGGTGGAGTTCACCGAGAATAGTCAATATTTTTCAACTTTTTCTCCAAATATCGCGTGATTCCTAGCGAAGTCTCCACTACAATCCAATCTATAGCCCAATCCACAGAGACATTGTTTAGAAACATAGTTTCTAGTTACACATTCACCGGATTTATTCTCAAAGGGCCCTAGCCATGCGCACTTCTTTTCTGCTTGCCGTTCTCGTTTGTTTAGCCGCTGTTCCCTGGTCCTCGTCAAACCAACTGTTTGGACAAAAAGTGAAGGTCCAATCCAATCAAGCAGCAAAATTGATACCTGCGAAGAAAGAGTCTCTCGAAACGCTGGTCTATTTCCCCCGGACACTCCCTGCCCAAGAATTGCAGAGTGCCCTGTTCGACTTGATTGGCAAAGATTTTGAGGGAACGATTGTTCTGATCAAGAGCAACAATTCATTAGCCATCCGACTTCCGGCCAAACATCTTCAAGAAGCGGCCGACTTACTCAGCCAGTTAGATAAACAGCAACAGCTTGTTCACTTCAAAGCACAATTTGTTCAATCCATACGCAAGCCAACCGATGCCATACCGCAACCGGCCTTTCAATCGATATCGAATGCCAAAGCAGATGATCTAATTAAAAAGCTGCTCAGTTCAGGTGAATACACCAGCATCGAGCAACTTGAACTAATCACAATTGAAAATCAAAAAGCAATGGTGCAAGTAGGACGATCTATACCTGTGATTACTGGCTCCATGCTTTCGTCTCGCAGTCCCTCTCGCATAAATACAGTACGAACTGAGCAAGTCGGAACCATTTTGCAAGTTACTCCGCAAATCAACGGAGACATCGTTACCGTTGCGGTAAATTTTGAAACATCAGGAAAAGAACCAATGCCGACTGCCACAAAAGATACGGAACCATCACTCCAGCAGCAAACATCCACAACCACATTACAAACCACAGTTCAAATTAAAAGTGGGAACACCGTGATTCTTGGTGGCCTAACAAGCGTCGGTGGAGATCAGAACCGTGCTACTTTGCTGATTTTGTGTGCTGAGATTATTAAATAGATGCCCACCAACAAGTTCTTCAAATTTAAGAAGAATATATTTGACTTGCATTCACAATACCCTTATATTGGCAACTATGTTCATATAAGAAATGGAACTCTCACAAATAAATTCAGGAGTCTACTTATGGCTAGTGGTGGTAGTGGAATGGGTTGGATAGTTTGGATTGGAGGACTCCTCCTCTTCAATGGGTTAAGTTATTTCTTCGAGTGGGGTTGGACTATCTACTAAAGCATTGTCTATCGATAACGCCAAGCCCAGAATCGGTTTTCAAAACACGATCTTAGGTGGTAACTTTTTACTGCTTGCAATCCTCGGGATGATTGCAAGCAGTCCAGCAGAACGTGTTGCCATTCCACGTATTTGTGTAACCGCGCTGCATATCACTATCGCTCTCCTATTTCTCGTAAGAAGACCATCGAGCCGAATTGCCAACTGGAAAGAATTAGCGATTTGCTTTCCATCGTTTATTCTCGCAGCGTTCGCTTGGAAGTTGGCCCATGATTCAGATAGTTGGTCAACGGCAACTCAAATCATGCTACTCTCTGGCACCTTGTTCACCATCTATTCTCTCGCCTATCTCGGCAATTCCTTTGCCATTTTTCCAGCTCAACGAGAAATCAAAGTTCAAGGGCCTTATCGCTTGGTACGTCACCCAGTCTATTTAGGCGAACTGATCATGATCTTAGCCTGCTGTATTTCCACAGGCAGATTGCTGGCAGTTGCCGTCTTTCTTGCAGCGGTCGTTTCTGTGGCAATTCGCCTGATCGCCGAAGAACGTTTTTTAATCGCCTCAGAAGATTACCAACAGTATCGACTGAAAGTACGCTGGCGATTGCTGCCGATATTATGGTAGCCCTGCAAAGCGGCAAAGTTGCTATCGATTCAACAATCCAGTGAATCGGCCATAAGCATCGTCCCACGCAGTTGGATTGATGGGCGTATATTCTTCTACTTCAAAACTGCGTCGAATCACTTCTCTGGCTTCCGTGATACTTGCAACATCACCGCAAGCTACGGCCTGCATCATCAAGTTACCGATGGCCGTCGCTTCGACTGGGCCGGCCACTACTTGCCGGTTACAGGCGTCTGCCGCCATTTGACAAAGCAATTTGTTTTGAGTTCCGCCACCGACAATATGAATCGTTTCGATCCGATTGCCGACCAGTTCTTCCAACCAAGAGTGAACCATCCGGTATCGCATGCCTAAACTTTCTAAGGCACAGCGTACAATTTCACCTTCGGTTTGCGGTACTTTTTGCCCGGTATCACTACAGAATTTCTGAATTGCTTCCGGCATGTTTTGCGGAGCGGTAAACGAGGCATGATCAGGATCGATTAACGAAACCAAAGGCAATGTTTCTTGAGACATCCGCACCAGTTCAGACCAACTATACTCGTGACCGGCCTCTTTCCAAATCCGACGGCACTCTTGCACTAACCACAAACCGGCAATGTTTTTGAGCAAGCGAGTCGTTCCGCCCACTCCGCCTTCGTTGGTAAAGTTTAACTCCGCAGATCTTTCAGTGATCACAGGGTGCGGTACTTCCACGCCCATTAACGACCACGTTCCGCTACTGATATAACACCAGTCAGGCTGCTGTCCAGGTTCACCAGCAGCCGGAACGGCTGCCACTGCACTCGCCGTATCATGGGTACCAGGCAATATAACCTCGGCACTAGTTAAGCCAGTTGTAGCTGCAACATCGGGTCGAAGTTTACCTAAGTTTGTGCCAGTCGGAAGAATGTCTTTGAAGATGTGAGATGGCAAACCAAAGCTATCGATCAATTTTTCTGACCACGATTTTGTAACTGGGTTGAACAATTGCGAAGTGGTGGCGTTGGTTACTTCCACTCCTTTTTTGCCCGTTAATAACCAATGAAAAACATCTGGCACCATCAAAAAGTCTTGAGCTGCATCCAACACAGAACAGCCCGACAACTTCATAGAATACAATTGATACAGCGAGTTGAATTCCATGAACTGCAAACCTGACTCCAAGTAGATCTCATCTCTGGGAACCACTTCAAAGGCTTTATCAAAAATGCCGGCGGTTCGTTTATCTCGATAATGATACGGGTTTCCTAACAGTTCATCATTTTTTCCGAGCAGAGCGAAATCAACACCCCAGGTATCAACGCCAATGCTGGTAATGTTGTCGCCGTACTTTGCATGAGCCGCTTGTAAGCCATCTTGCACATGTCGCCACTGTAACAACACATCCCAGTACATATTTCCAGCTGCGATGCTTGCCCCGTTTTCAAATCGGTGCATTTCTTCCAGCCGCAATATTTCTCCGTCAAACAATCCAGCTAAAACGCGACCGCTTGATGCGCCCATATCGACCGCGAGATATTTCTTTTCAGACATACAACACCTTAGTAACTACATCAATGAAGATCGTTTGAGTAATAGATAACTTTGAACAAATACGTTTGTTGGGATGTGCAGTTTAGTAGGTTATTCCCAACCAGACAACAACTTACCGTAGGGATCGATAAATCTTTGCATCAGCTTGCGTAGAATGATCAATTTATCACCGATTAAGCCGAGAAAAGTCGAATCGCGGTCTCTCTGCTGATTTCCTGTCGAGACTGAAGATTTTTCTTTCTGTAACCGATCAACTCTTGTGGAATCTTACCTAATGTTGACTAAGTTGGTAAGGATAGTTAAGATTAAACACAAAGGCAGCAGTATTACGCTGTTGAAACAGACCCAGCATGACCCTATTATTGACGCAAATGACTGACTCAAAAGAACTTACAGAAATACCCGTTCCGCACACTCCCGCCAATTTGGCGCCGGAAGATGCTTCACCCACTGGCCAATTAGAGCCGACTGAAGCGTTGATGGAAGAACTTCGGGCCAAAAGTGAAGAGCTAGAAACTGCCACTCCGCAAGAGATCATCGCCTGGGCCGCCCAGAGGTTTGGCACCAAATTAACCATGGGCACCGCCTTTGGACCTGAAGGTTGCACCATTCTGCACATGCTTTCAGAAATTGCCCCAGAAACACCTGTTTTCAACCTCGATACCGGCTACCAATTCAAGGAAACGCTTGAATTACGAGATCGAATTGCAGAAAAAACAGGCATCGAAGTCGCCCTTCTCAAACCTGAAACCACGGTCGAAGAGTACGAAAAACTTCACAACGGGCCACTCTACATCACCAATCCAACCCAGTGCTGTGCTGATCGCAAACTGTCGGTTCTCAAAAAAGCAGCCGTAGGTATGCACGCTTGGATCAGCGCGATTCGCAGAGATCAAAGCCCCGACAGAGCCCGGGCCCCAATCGTTGGCTGGGACAAAAAATTCAACCTCGTCAAAATCAATCCGTTAGCGAATGTCGACAAGTCTTGGGTCTGGGGAATGATCACCAAGCACGACATTCCTTACAACCCACTGCACGACCAAGGCTACACATCGATCGGCTGCTGGCCCTGCACGCGAGCAGTCATGGCCGGCGAAGATGAACGGGCCGGTCGCTGGAGCGGAACCGAAAAAACCGAATGTGGTTTACACACATTAGATGAAGACGATTAATTCGTAGGTCAGGCTGTGCCTGACGTGGAATTTATTCAGAGATCAACAAGGATTATTATCGGTGGTCGTCAGGCACAGCCTGACCTACAAAAACGACAATCAAGAAGGACCAACCTCCAAAGTGAATGTCTCGGCAAAAGTCGAATATGCGTGCGTAGCAATGATTGAACTTGCTGCCCGCTATGAATCTGAAAACACGGTCTGTTTGCGCGATATCGCGGAGAGCCATGGCATTCCTTCGCAGTTCCTGGTGCAAATCATGCTGCAACTCAAAGCGGCCAATCTGGTCAGCAGCACACGCGGAGCATCAGGCGGGTATCGTTTACAGATGGACCCTAGAGATATCACACTGGGCCAAGTGATGGAAGTCATCGAAGGCAACAATCGCACCGTGCGTAGCAACATCCAAAAACCAACGCCGGTAAGCCAAGCTTTGTGCAACCTCTGGAATGAAATTGCCGCAGACCAACAAAAAAAACTAACCCAAGCCACCCTCCACCAACTGGCCCAACAAGCAGTACAGTCGGTTGAAGATATGTATTATATCTAGTTAGACTCTAGCAGTTGCCCCTCTGCATGGCATGCCTTACAATACTCTCATGGGTTAAATGCAATCCTGTCACGAGTATTATCTTATTGGCCTAATCATCCTTCTTTATCCGTATAAAATTGGAGTTTCGTGTGACCCAAGAAAAATTAGATGCGTTGCTAAAGCCTCTCATTAAAAACGCCATCAAGATGACCCCACATGCCGATGAGAATGCAGAAAGTGCAAGTTGTGAAAGTAAATTTGGCGGTCTGCCTTATGCAGAAGAAAATGATTCTTGGCCATGTTGTCCAAGATGTAAAAACGACCTTACATTTATTGTCCAACTTAAGAGTAAAGCGGAAGATACACTTTTTGTATTTTACTACTGTGTAGAGTGTTTTCCATGGGGATTAGGCGATGAGGAGAAGGGGCTATGGGTAGCCAAGTTCTACACCTCAACTACCATGGATCGATATGCTTTAATTCAGCCTAGCTCAGAGCTAGAGTACCCAGTCATCCCGTGTCGCATTACAGAGTCGGATACTACCGTTCTTCCCGATTGGGATGGAGTTGATTCTTTATCAGGCAAGGTCACCGATTTATGTAGTGAGATAAACGAGGAATCTCCGTGGGAAGCTTTCAATGAAGCAATCGAACGAAGTGGCACCCTAGAAACCTTCGCGTCTCTGCTAGGTGGTTACCCACGCCATGTACAAAGTGAAATAAGTTGTCAATGTACGAAGTGTAATTCTGAGATGGAATTTTTTGCTCAAATAGATTCCGAAGAAGAAGCTGGGATAATGTGGGGAGACGTTGGGCTAGTCTATTTCTTCCGCTGCTCCGAACATAAAGATGAAGTGCGTATGGAATTACAATGCCATTAACACAGAGGGACACTTCCGCTTGAAAAAAAACACCGCCGAGCAAGATGAGTGTCATGCCCTCGCGTTTTCGCGTGGGCATGTTTTTGAACTGTTCAATAGTTTTGAATGAATTGGGTCGTCATTTTATTAATTGAAGCAAAACAAATCAACTTGTGTTAAAATCGATGAAACTCATCAATCAACCGTAGCACACACTGGCAAAATGCCAGTGGCACACCAGAAGGCTTTTTGGTGTATTTGAAGTTCACCAGTGTCACCCGGCGTGAGTACCATTGCCCCAATCGTGATCGATGGGCAGGTTGGATTTGTCATTCAACTGAACAAACCTGATGGGAAGCTGTTGCCCGGGATGAAGGCGACCGTTTCCCTTACGATGCCCGATACTGACTAGGCAGTCGGGACACCAGCCGCCGAAAGGTCTATCACCTTGTCAACGAACCATCCGAAGCGAATTCAATACGGCTTGCGTCTCCTGTTTGGAACAGTACTGCTGTTGGGGGTAGGGTTTGCCTGGATCGGCGCACAGCTTCGTTGGATGCAGCAACGGAACGAAGCGCTGCAATGGATCCAGCCGATGCATGCACGCCAAATTGCAGCATCCAGCGGACTGCCAGTGCCACCAGTAAAGGGATTCTACGTCCAGCGCTCCGGCAGTACCGCACCATGGAGCCTTGCCATTTTTGGAGAAATCGGCGTCGACACAATTGAACTGGATTCTCGTTACAGCCAATCGGAAGACCACTACACCATCGACCGACTGCGGTCACTATTCCCCGAGGCCGAAGTCGTCGAAGCGAGGTAGTGAAGTAGGGTGGATGAAATCTTTATTTTCATCCACCTTTAAACAGCTTTCTATCGGAATTGGTTATCACTTCACCAGCATTTAAGAATCGATCTTGACGTGTGATGGAGAATAATTCAAAGCATGCCCACGCGAAAGCGCGAGGGCATGGCACCAAGACGGTAATCAACCTATTAGTCCCACCACCAGTTGTTGTGATTTCGCTTATCGCTAGGGCGGCTTGCGGTGTGATCGGCTTTCAACAAACCGTAATTATCAAGTTGAATTGATTTAGCGGAGAAGAATTCTTTTGTGTTGACGCTCACTCCGCCACTTACGCCTGCGATAATATGTTTTCCGTTGATGATACGATGATTCATGATCGTTTCGACCTCGCCCGGTATACGACTTTTGGTTACTTGGTAGCCATTGGGATCGCCAAAGTAGAGCATGTTCCAATCGATTTGATCGGCTAATCCTTCGCGGTCGATAATGGCAGCGGTTAACGCTAAGTCAAAGATATTTTGCAGTTCATTATAGACCGGATATTTGACCGCCAATGCGTTAAAGTGCTTGGTGAAGTTTCTTGCAAACGCCGCATTTAACGATTTGCTTTTCCCTGTGTGAATCCGGTTCCCTTGTTGATCAATAATTTCGCTTTCACTCATCACCTGAACGCCTTGTCCGCGAAGCTCAAAGGCAGACCGCTGTTTGGTGGTTTGGACTGATTGGTAATTCAAGGTGAACCACCATCGTAAAACATCCATCGGTGGAGCTTGGCCATCAGCAGAGAGTGTGACAGTCTCTAAGTAGCTTGGCACACCGAATGTTCCGTCTTCGATGTCCATGCCGATTTGCTTCATGTGGTAATCGGCTTCCACTAAAATTCTGGCAGCTCTTGTTGCAGGATCAATTCCATAGACTTCAATTTTTTGTTTGCCAAGACTGTCTCTTAAACCGGCCAGCCACTTGGGCCGCTGCCGAGGGTGAATCGATTTGCCTGCGGTTTGATTCAAATAGGCTTGGGTCGCCGCCAAGTTTTGTTTATACGGGGTGATCGAGCAACCGAATCTACCTTTCTGATTCTTCATGTTGCGAAGAATGACCACTAAATCATCGAGTTGAAGAATCGGGCGACCATTATCAGCACTGACAGTTCGCCCTTCCACGTTTTGATTCCAAGCTCCAGCAGGACCAGCCAGTACAATTTCTTGCGTGTCGGGATAAATGAATACATAGCGAATGCGTTGAAGGCCAGCCATATTAAGCATCTCTGAACTCGGGTCTTTTCCTAAAGCAGCACGTAGTTGCACTGCTTTTTCAAGTCGGTTCAACGAAACTTTGCGCAACGGCGAGCTTTTAGCTACGGCCCGATTACCGGAATCAATATTCGAGCCTTGGTGAATCGAAGTTAGTAATCCATTATTGGCGAGTCGTGTTACTCGCTGGAGCGTGCCTTGCGAGTCAACAAACACGCCTGTCTCAAACGATTTAATTGCCCCTGGGCCGCCTAATTCTTCCCAGCTTTCGGGATCAATGGTTGAGCTAATCAGTTCAATCAGCGCATCAAAGTCTGGTTGTACTGTGCCACCCCGAGCATGAGTCGGAGCACTCGGATTGGAAATCTCTAACAGGGTATCAGTTCGATACCGGTCATCTTCAATTTCAGATGCGCTATGGATGGCGGCTCTACCGATGCCAGCTTGAGCTTGGGCTGTCGCAATTTGCCCCAGCATTTGATCTCTTAATTGAGGATCAGAGACTCGATGAACCATGCCCAACGCGGCTTGGAATTCACCTGAGTTGACATAGTTTTTAACAGTCGCCAACGAGGGAACTTCTGCTTGCTGGGCAGACAAATCAGAGACGACAAAAAAAGCGCATGCCACAAGGGAAAAACTTATGACGGGTTTGGACAAAATTCGCAGACCCATAACACTGGCCCTTTGAGGGTGAAAGTAACGTAAAGCAAGAACTTGCTATTATTGTCAGGTATTCTGACATTGCGTCAAGCAATTGGCCATTTTTCAGTGAGAATCTAGCAGAAAAGAAAAATGGGTGATTTGAAGCAGATTGGATGTACGTCACAAGAAATGAAAAAAGCCGATCACATACGATGGTGATCGGCTTAGAATTTTGTCTACCACGGACGGTTATATAACCGCTGCGGAATTAACCGCATGCAGGTGCACAGCAGCTTGGCTCAGGAGCTGAGCAAGCTGGTTCTGGAGCACAGCAAGCTGGCTCTGGTGTGCAGCATTTTGGCTTGCAGCAACGTGCTTTCAATCTTGAAAACAGGCTGGAGCAGCAACTGCGAACTTTTTTGCAGCAAGATTTTGGTGCACAGCAGCTAGGCTCAGGAGCACAGCAGGCTGGTTCTGGAGCGGCACAGGCTGGTTCAGGGGCAGCACAGGCTGGTTCAGGAGCACAGCAGCTAGGTTCTGGTGAGCAGCAACGTGAGCGACAAGCAGCAAGCTTGGCTTTAAGCTTGCTGAACAAGCTGCAACAACGTGGTTTGCAGCACGACTTTGGGGCACAGCAGGCAGGCTCAGGGGCACAACAGCTAGGCTCTGGGGCACAACAAGCAGGTTCAGGTGCGGCACATGATGGCTCAGCACCACAACAACCTTTGTTGAAGCTGAACAATGCAGCTTCTGCGTTGGAAGCGGCTACAGCGTAAAGTAGACCGACAATCAACAAAGCGGGAAGAAAAATACGGGTTTTCATCGAGAGGACTCCAATAAGTGTGTCTTAAGACAATCGTTAATAAATGGTGAACAATCAACAGCATTTCAAGCAGTCTTAATCTAAGCCAATACTTGTTAGCTGATTGTTCACCTCCATCAATCAGCATTTGCTATCACTTGCTATCGTCAACCTTAAAGCCCGTTGTTTAGCCAACTGATGTATTTTATTTATTCAACGCACCTGACCCTGTTAGGTTATGCCGTCTGATCCGGTAATATCAGCTATTTACACCATTCTGTGGTATACGCAAGGTTTATTAAACCAAATAACTCGGTCTAAGCAGCATCTTCTACCACCAAATCAGGTCTTATTCGTTGGTACCAGATGGTAGAGATAGGTCTGTATTCATTGAGATTTCCCGCATTGTTCCAGAAATGTACGCCATACTCTTCATTGCAATCTAGGCTTTAAATAGAGTTACGATGCGTTGATAGCAATGCTCTCGATGTTTCGTAACACCACTATGCTGTTGAGCTTAACTAAAGGGAAACCATGAGCCAATTAAACTTAGCCGATCCAATTTTCTCCAGCTATGGCGACGATCCAGACATGGGCGAGCTAGTGGAGATGTTCGTAGAAGAGATGCCTGATCGAATCGAGGCCCTGTTAGAAGTTGCCCAAAGTAATGATTGGGAAAAGCTGAGAAGCCTGGCACATCAGTTAAAAGGTGCCGGAGGAAGCTATGGTTTCGGCCAACTTACCCAACCCGCCGCATTGCTAGAGTCGGCTTGTCGAGAAAATGACACCGCAGATAACATCAGACAAACACTGACCGATCTGGTCTCAATCTGTCGTAGAACCCAAGCCGGGGCTCCTAGCTAAGATCAAACTCCTAATTTATCACTCAGAAACACCTTCTCTAGATCGTTCGACTTGTTGACCAAGTTACGCCCCAAAACGTAGAATCGAGGTATTAGCCTAACTTTCGGCTATATAGTCTCTCTATTGCTTTTGGAACGATTCAGCATGCAAATTGATTTGAAATTTGGCCCTACCGATCATTTTTCACTTGATCTCTCGGATGAAAAAGTAAAAAACGACTTCATTTCTACCGCAAAACCGGCTGATTCGGTCCGTTTGGCCGTTACCAACAGTTTGCTATCGCCCGTCGATTTCCCAAAGCTTTCCGAAGCCACCGTCCCTGGCGATCATCTATTAATCACGGTCGATCCTGAACTACCATCGCCAGTCGAGGCCATTCTTGGCTTTCTCGATTATGCCCAAAAGGACTCTCTTTCTGATCGCCAATTCACGTTTCTCGTGCCAAATACCTTTACAGACGACACCGTCCAAGCACTCGGCTTACCCGAATCTGCCCCGGATCTGGCGGTTAATATCGAAAAACACGACTGCGAAGACCGAGATCAACTCGTATTTCTCGGCACCACCAAAGAAAACCACACCGTTATGGTCAATCGACTCATTGGCGATGCCGATATGGTCATTCCACTGGTCTACGCCCGAAATCGTGAAACCCTTGGCCATTTTGAAGCCGGCCAAGGCTTATTCCCCACATTCGCCGATAAAGATACCCAACTTCGATACGCAGGCCCCACGGTGGTTGAGCAGCCGGTTCTGCATCGCCGCCGAAATGATGAAGCGGCCGAAGTCACGCGGATGATTGGCGTAATCTTCTCGATTCAATGTTTACCAGCGCCAGGGCACCAAATCAGCGAAGTCTTTTCTGGTGATCAATTCTCGCTGAATAAAAAGGTACAAGCCTATCAAGACGAACACTGGAAATTCCGCGCTGCCGCCAGAGTACCAGCGGTAGTACTAACTTTAGGCGATCAACCCGGTCAACAAACTTGGGACAACATCGCCAGGGCACTCGCCATGGCCTCACGATTAGTCGAAGACCATGGAGCCGTGATTGTTTGCACTTCACTCGATGATCGCCCCGGCGGTTCCATCGCCCGGCTAGCCGGCAATGATGATATGCACGAGCATTTTCATCGTCTGCGAAAAGATCGAAACCGCGATTCGTTCGCCGCGTTGCAGTTGGCCCACAGTATTGATCAGGCCAAAGTCTATCTTCGCAGCAACCTGCCAGATTCACTCATCGAAGACCTCAACATGGTCCCAGTCGCCAACGAACACGAACTCGAACGTATCTGCGAATACTACGACAACTGCATCATCTTGCGAGACGCCCAATTTGTCGACGCCGCCATCACAGGCGAATCGGTCACAGAAGTCACCGATATCGAATCGATGAAGTAATCTATCAACACTAACAGGCTCCATTTTTCGTAGGTCAGGCTGTGCCTGACGGGCTGCATACAAGAACTTAACCGCAGGTCAAATTCCCCAGAAAACCCCTCTGCTGCGGTCGATTAGACCAGTGGTCAATTTTTGCAGACACCTTTCATCGATTGACCCGTTGTTGATCGAATTTTTGCGTTGTTGTAACTCCCTGTCTCAAACGACTTAGGGAAAGTGAAAATCGTGGGCCCATCAGATTTGACCAAAATCAAATAACGGTCAAATATTTGACCGCAGTCAAATCGACAATC